>WFOK01000072.1 GCA_015488115.1 Mariprofundaceae bacterium | reverse complement strand
TGCTCCTTTTGCGCAGCATCAGGCGCGTGATGATCGTGACCGTGAGAACGGCCAGCGTGATCAGAAAGGCCGCTCCCCAGGCTTTCTCGTGCCAATCGTCATAGGGGCTCATGGCGTAGTTGAACAGCGTGACGGTCAGATTGCCCATGGGTTCATTCATGCTTTCGGCCCAATAGGGGCTGTTCAGCGCCGTGAAAAGCAGCGGCGCAGTTTCACCGGCCACACGGGCCACAGCCAGCATGATGCCCGTCATCATGCCGGAGATGGCCGCCCGGTAAATGACCTGCGGCATGATCTTCCAGTAGGGTGCGCCGAGGGCCAGGGCGGCCTCCCTGAGTTCGTGCGGCACAAGCCTCAGCATTTCCTCGGTTGTGCGCGAGACGACAGGAAGCATGATGATGGCCAGGGCCACGGACCCGGCCCAGCCGGAAAAGTGTCCCATGGTCTTGACCATGATGAGGTAGACGAACATGCCGATGACAATGGAAGGCGCCGAGACCAGGATGTCGGACACGTAGCGCACGACCTCGCCGAAGCGTGAGTCGCGGCCGAATTCCGACAGCCAAGTGCCGGCAAAGACGCCGAAGGGGACGGCCATCAGCGTTGCGGCCAGGGTCATGATCAGCGTGCCCACGATTGCGTTGGCCAGTCCGCCCTCACCCATGCCGGGTGGTGCCGGCAGTTCGGTGAAGAAACTCCAGTCGAGGGCCGGCGCCCCCTTGATGGCCACATCACTCAGGATCCAGAGGAGCATGGCTAGCCCGATGATTCCGGCAAGGCCTGACAGGACCAGGATGATGCGGTTGATGATCGTGCGGCGTTGCATGCGCGTCATTTGCCGCCTCCTGCAACGCTGCGGCGTAGCCAGATCTGTGCAGCGCCGAGGACAATGAAGGTCATCAAAAACAGCACCAGGCCGAGCTCGATGAGCGAGGCGAGGTACACGTCGCTGTCGGCCTCCGTGAATTCGTTGGCCAGTGTGGAGGCGATTGAGTTGCCCGGCGCGAAGAGCGACCAGGAAAGGTGATAGGCGTTGCCGATGACGAAGGTGACGGCCATGGTTTCTCCCAGCGCGCGACCCATGCCAAGGAACACGGCGCCGACGATGCCCTTCTTGCCGTATGGAATCATGACATCGCGCACGACTTCCCAAGTGGTGGCGCCCATGCCGTAGGCGGCCTCCTTCAGATTCTTAGGCACCATCAGAAACACGTCCCGCGTGACCGAGGCGATGAACGGCAGAATCATCAGCGCGAGCACGAGGCCAGCGGTCAGCATGCCAATGCCCATGGGAGCACCGGAAAACAGCGGAATGAAGCCCAGGTAGGTCTGCAACCATGGCTGAACATGATCAGCCATGATCGGAGCCAGCACAAACAGGCCCCACATGCCGTACACGATGCTGGGGATTGCGGCCAGCAATTCGATGGCGGTGCCGAAAGGCGCCCGCATCCAGCTTGGCGCAAGCTCGGCAAGGAACAGGGCCACGCCGATGGACAGCGGCACGGCGATCAGCATGGCCAGCAGCGTGGACACGAGTGTGCCGACAACAGGAATGATTGCTCCGAATTCATCCTTGACCGGGTTCCATGCCGCGCTCGTCAGAAACGAGAAGCCGAACTTCTCAATGGCCGGCAAGGACTCATGCCACAATGCAACCAGGATGCCGGCGAACAGCACGAGGATACCCAAGGCGAAGGCCAGCGTGAGTGACCTGAACAGGGTATCGCCCCATGCCTTTTTGCCGCCGGTGCTCATGTTCTGTTTCATGCTCCTTTCCTTGTAACTTCAGGTGGGAATACTCGCGGCTTGGCCATCGATGCGCAATGATGCGTTCCTTGTGCAAACCCAAGCCCCTGGCTTGCACAAGGAAGGGGCCGTTTGGAGCGGCCCCTTTCCCCATTGCTCCCTCTGCGGAAGGTCGACCGAGTTTACTTCCAGACTGGATGGCCGTTCTTGTCTTTCAACGTGCTTTTCCAGGTCTGCTCAATCATCTTCACGACGGTGTCTGGCATCGGCACATAGTCCAGCGACTCGGCAATCTTCTGGCCGTGATGGAAGGCCCAGTCGAAGAACTTCAGCACCTCACGGGCCTGGGCTGGATTGTCTTGCACTTTGTACATCAAGATGAACGAGGCTCCGGTGATCGGCCAGGAATTTTCCCCGGGCTGATCGGTCAGCACCATGTAATAGCCTTTGGCGTGCTTCCAGTCGGCACCGGCAGCCGCAGCCTGGAAATTGGCCGAGGTTGGGGCGACGAAATTGCCGGCGCGGTTCTGGAGCAGCACGGAAGCCATATGGTTCTGCAGGGCATAGGCATATTCCACATAACCGATAGAGCCGTTCACCTTCTTGACGAAGGCCGCAACGCCCTCGTTGCCCTTGCCACCAAGGCCCACCGGCCAGGGAACCGACTTGGCATTGCCCACCTGCTCCTTCCATGCCTGGCTTACCTTGGACAGGTAGTTGGTGAAGATCCAGGTCGTGCCCGAGCCATCGGCGCGATGGACCACCGTAATGTTCTGGTGGGGCAGGTTCAGGCCGGGGTTGTTGGCCTTGATGCGCGGATCATCCCACTGGGTGATCTTGCCGAGGAAGATGTCGGCAAGATTGGCGGCCGAAAGCCTGAGCTGGCCGGCGCCGATGCCCTTGATATGCACGACCGGCACGACGCCGCCCATGATCTGCGGCCATTGCATCAGGCCGAATTTCTCAAGCTCTTCCGGTTTCATCGGCGCGTCGGAGGCACCGAAATCCACGGTTCTGGCCTTGATCTGCTTGATGCCGCCCCCGGAGCCGATGGACTGGTAGTTCAGGCGAACTCCGGTTTCCTTGTTGTAGGACCAGGCCCATTTGGCATAGACGGGGTACGGGAACGTGGCGCCTGCGCCATTGATGACCTTGGCCGCCTGTACGGGTGCGGCCGCACCCAGCAGGCCTGCGGCGGCCACCGCAATTGCGAGAATGGTTTTTTTCATGCGTTCAACTCCTTTTGATGAAAGCTATTTTTGCCGCCCGGGGAGCATACTCCCCGGGCTGGCTGACTCAGAACTTGATTTCAGAGAACAGGCCTGCCTTCGTGTTTTTCACGAAGTTGCCCTTGACGAAGCCGTTGTCTTTGGTCTTGCTGTAGTCGTAGGCCAGTGAGAACGTGACGTTCTTCCGGGCGAACCATTCAAGGCCAGCAACATAACGGGTGGTCTTCGGCTGGATGATGGTGCCGTCCTTCTTGACCTTTAGGTATTCATAGCGGCCGAAGGCTCCAAGGCTGTCGGCAAAGTTGGCCCATCCCCAGGCGACATAGCCGTTGGTCTTGGTGATGGGATTGATCCGGGCTGCCTTGTCCTTGGCCTTCTCGGAAATGAGGTTACCACCGATGCGCCACGAATCCATGCCGTAGGAGGCCATGCCCTGCAGAAGCGTGTGGCGCACGCCCGGCACATTGGCCTGCTTGACCGGGTCCCAAGTTTTGGTGCCCTTGTAGCCGTCACGATACTGGAAGTCGAGCGTCAGGCCTTCCACGGGATACACGCCAATGCGTCCGTTGAAGTCCATGGCGTTTGTTTTGCTGATGTTTCCGTAACCAGCGCCATTGACTTCCGTGACATGATAGGCGAACAGGCCGTCGGCCAGCTTGCCCTTGAAACCGATACCTGCATCGGCGGAGGAGTCCAGCTTGTAGGTGTCCACAAAGGTCTTGTTGACATAGCGATGGCGCATCAGCCCCTCTTCATAGCCGATCCATGGCGTGCCGATGATGCCGGCCTGAAGAATGACGGCATCGGAAAACTTGCCCTGCAAATAGGCCTTCTTGATGTACACATTGCTGCGCTTCTTCAGCCCCGATTCGATCTGGAAATCGGTGGTCAGGCCCATGCTCCAGATGTCGTTGAATGCATACCCGGCGGAAAAATATGCGCGGTCAACGGCCACGCCTGTCGTCTTCCCCAGGGTTCCGGCCTGGTCCGTCGTTTTCTGGCTGGTCAGATTGACATAGAACTTTGCACCGATTTTCAGCTTGCTGTCGCCTTCCTCGGCCACAGTGACACCGCCGGCGAACGCCGGCGCCGAAAATGCCAGCATGGCGAGTGCAGCGATCGATTTGATCAATGCTTTCATCTCTTGATTTTCTCCTCGTGAATTATTCCCGTTTCTTGGGTGGCGCGAACCATAGGCAGGGAATATGACACGGATGTGACATTCAAAGACGCATGTCAGTCTGTCATCGCAATGACACAAACACGCATAAAATTCCTCTGCAATTCAGAATGGAGGATAGATACAAGAATGTACAAACATGATCATACCCTCGTTGCGCTGGAAGCCAGCATTGTCGCCGATCCCTTGTATGCACGGTTTTGCAGTCTGCCGGTTTGCCAAGACTTGTCGTCCCGAGACACGATGCTGCTGTTTTCATGTTTCGAGCAAGTCGACATTGAAGCGGGGAAGACCATTTACACGGCTGGGAGCACCTCGAATCATGAGATGTATCTGTTGCTGGATGGCGTGGTGTCCGTGGCAAGCGCCAGCGGTGATGTGTATGCAAGGCTCGGAGCCGGTGAGGTGTTCGGGCTGTTTTCGTTTCTTGATGACCAACGGCTTCATTCAGCCACATTGCGTGCCGAGGAGAATATTGTGTCACTGACACTTGGACGTCATTATTTTGATCTGATTACTTTGGAAGATCCGATGCTTGGCGGCAAGTTGCTTTTGTTCATGTTTCGCCTGCTGTCCCGGATGGCCCTGAAGCTCGAGAACGAATACGCGGCCATTCATGAGTATGCGCTGGGCCGGCGTGTATAAGGACTTGAGTCTGAGAATGGATTCTTTCAAGATCATCATGTCATGACGGACAAAGAGCGCCCCAAGATCCTTATCGTCGAGGATGATGAATCGATTGCCCGTTTGATGGCCTTGCATTTGCGGGCCGCGGGCTATGCCACAGAAATCGTTGGCGATGGTGACCGTGCATGGCAATGCCTGCAGCAAGACTCATGGCGTCTGGTCATCCTTGATCGCATGTTGCCTGGAATGAGTGGCATGAAGCTCTTGCGTTGGCTTCGCCGGGATGAAATGACGCATTATGTGCCCGTGCTGATGGTGACCGCCTTGGGAATGTCGGCAGAACGCATCAAAGGATTGAATGAAGGTGCAGATGATTATCTGCCCAAGCCGTTCGAGCCCGATGAACTGGTAGCCCGGGTCAGGGCCTTGCTGCGTCGGAGCCGTCTTTCTGAGCGGCCAGTGGTGACAGGAATGGGGGTACTGCAACTGGATCCAGAGGTTCCGGTCGTTTATGACGGGGATCAGCATGTGGAATTGAGACCCTTGGAATACAAGCTGTTGAAGGTGTTGATGGCCAAGCCCGGCAAAACGCGTAGTCGCGAATGGTTGCTCGATCATGTCTGGGGACATGACGTCTTCGTTGAGCCGCGTACCGTCGATGTGACGGTGAAGCGCTTGCGCAAGGCGCTAAAAAAGCTGGGCCGGAAACAGTGCGTGGAAACAGTACGCGGTATGGGTTACCGCTATGTTGAGCCGAAGCATTGATGTCCCCATGGCTTTGGGTCGGCATGTTGGCTGGAGGGTGGCTGCTTTCGCTTGTCATGACACAACGGGCGTTGCGCCGATGTCGGCAACAAATTGTCGCGTTGCGTTCGGCACCCCCCCAACAGGCGGCAAAAAATACGCTGGGGGAAGAGCGTGTTGATGATCTGCTGGATGCCGTGGATGAAGTGGTGTTCCGGCTGGACAGGATGGGACGGGTGCTGTGTGCCAATCGCCGGGCGCGGCAGCTATTCCGGGTTGCCCCGAGCCAGGTGGTCGGGCAGACACTGATCTTTTATTACCGGGATCCGGACTGGAATCAGCAATTCCAGGAACAGATGAAAAAACTCTCTGGGCCGGTGCATCTTCCGGACATGTTTGTTCATGGTCGGGTGTTGGCGCCACGTCTTGTCCCATTGGGCGGGGAGCAGGTTCTTCTGTTTTGCATGGACATCACGGACCTGCATCGATTGGAGCAGCAGCGGCGCACGTTTCTCGCCAATCTGATGCACGACCTGAAGACCCCCCTGACGTCTCTTCTGGGTTATGCCCGCAGCCTGGAACGCTTTGGCGATGACGAGGCATTCAGGCTGGAGGCTTCCCACGTCATCGCCGATGAGGCCATGCACGTCAACCGGCTGCTTGATGCCTTGCTGACCCTGGATCAGATCGAATTCGCCGAGCGTGACAAGAATGCTCGCTGCGATGCCCGCGAGGTGGTGAACAGGCTGCTCGAGGCCTTCGCACCCCGGGCAAAGGAACGATCGATCCGCTTCGAGCTGGAGGATGCAGTTGAGCATGCGGTGCTTGCGCTGCCTGCCGAGGATCTGGAACGCATGCTCGGCAATGTGCTGGAGAATGCGCTCCGTTACTCGCCGGACGGGGGCAGCATTCGCGCGCGCATGTCCGAGGAGGATGGTTTTTTGCACCTGTGCATCGAGGATGAGGGACCAGGCGTGCCCGAGCATGAGCTCCCACGCCTGACGGAGCGTTTTTACCGCGTTGACAAGGTGAGAGGCCGTCGTGGGGGTGGCCATGGCCTGGGCCTGGCAATCGTCCAGGAGCTAGTCGGTCTGCATCAGGGGGAGCTTGCAATCTGCAACAGGGATCCACATGGCTTGCGTGTGAAGATGGTGCTTCCAAGAGCCGAAGAAAAGGTATCCAAAGGCCGTTCGACTTGAAGCAAAAGGCGTGATCAGGCATGCTCGGCTGACTGGCATCAGAAAAATTCCGGATCTCATGGGCAGGGAGGAGGAATGAAGGCAGGAATGCTTGTGGACAGCTTTGTCCGGGAGGCGCCGCGATATCGGGCCTATACCCATCGGCACCTAGACGCCATCCCTCAACTGGCGGGACTTCCCCGGGATCTGCGTCATGCCATTCGGCTGGCTGCACAAGTGTTCCCGTTCCGCGTCAGCAATTATGTGCTCGATGAACTCATCGACTGGGATGCGGCGCCCGACGATCCGTTGTTCAGGCTCGTGTTTCCGATGCCCGAGATGCTGGATGACGGGGCGCTTGCGGAGGTGGACCGGGCCCTGACCAATGATGATCGGGAGACGCTGCATGCCGCGGTCGCCCGCATCAGGCGCGGATTGAATCCGCATCCGGCGGGTCAGCTTGATGCCAACATCCCGGTGCATGATGGTCGGCGCTTGAACGGTATTCAGCACAAGTATCGCGAGACGGTGTTGTACTTTCCTGCCCAGGGCCAGACCTGCCACAGCTACTGTTCCTTCTGCTTCCGCTGGCCGCAGTTCGTTGGGGACAGGAGCCTGCGCATCGCATCGAGCAGGGTCTCGGATCTGGTCGATTATCTGCGCGCGCATCCCGACGTGACGGATGTGCTGATCACCGGTGGGGATCCGCTGGTGATGCAAACCGCAAGGCTTGCCTCCATCATTGAGCCGTTGCTGGCTCCCGGGCTTGCCCATGTGCGGACCATCCGTATTGGCACCAAGGCGCTGGGTTACTGGCCGCAGCGGTTTGTCAGCGATGAGGACAGCGATGCGCTCATGCGGCTGTTCGAGCGTGTCGTGGCCAGTGGACGACAACTGGCGCTGATGGCTCATGTGAACCATCCGCGTGAGCTGGAGCCCGAGATAGCACGTCAGGCCGTGCGCCGCATCCGGGCCACGGGCGCGATGCTGCGTTCCCAAAGCCCGCTGCTGCACTGGATCAACGACGACGCCCGGGTATGGTCGAGGATGTGGCGCGAGCAGGTGCGCTTGGGCATTGTGCCCTATTACATGTTTGTCGAGCGCGATACCGGCGCGCGCCATTATTTCGAGGTTTCCCTGGCGCGTGCCTGGGAGATCTATCGTGATGCCTACAAATGCGTTTCCGGTCTGGCCCGTACCGTGCGTGGCCCCTCGATGAGCGCATGGCCGGGCAAGGTGGAGATTCAGGGCGTGGCCGAAATTCATGGCGAGAAGGTGTTTGTCCTGCGCATGATCCAGGCGCGCAATCCCGATTGGGTGCAGCGTCCCTTCTTTGCACGCTTCGATGAGACGGCAACCTGGCTTGATGATCTGGTGCCCGCCTTTGGCGGAGAGCGCTTCTTTTTCCAGCGCGTTGGCTGAGTCTGCCGTCGCAGGCGGCAATTCAACCAAGCCCGTACACGAAATGAAAAAGAAAAGCCCGCCGGAAACCGGCGGGCTTTGCTTGGGAGCGTGGTGCGTTTATTCCTCGACCACGCGACCGTTCAGCGGATTGGTCGGACGAACATTGCCATTGTAGAGCTTGTGGAACTTGCTCAACTGCTTGGCGCCGATGCTGACCGGGTGCTTCAGCACGAACCATTCGACGTTCTCCGAGCACGGCGGCGTCGTCAGCGAGCCCGTGAAATGATAGTAGCTGCGGTCCTGGGGCAGGATTGCGTTCAAGTCCAGGCCGCGATAGCCGGCGGATGCGCCCACTTCCTTGGGCATCTTCTTCCAGACCTTGCGCAGGGCCTTGTTGGACTTGCCCTTCTCGAACATGACCGCGATCACGGCCAATTGACCATCCTTGGCCTTGTGCACGAAATGGGCCACCATGTCGTACGGCTTGCCGTCCACCTGATTCTCGGAAGGTGAATGGAAATGGAACTGAAGCAGGTCGAAACGCTTGCCGTTGGCTACGATGTAGCCGCCATTTTCGGTCTCCACCTTGATCGTGTGGCCGTTGTTCAGCACCTTGCCCTTGACGGCCTTGGCATCGCTGTAATGGATTTCGATGGGCGGCAGTCCCTTCTTGACCACCTTGGCCGTTTCGATATTGATCGGCGACTGGCTCTTGCCCTTGGCGCAGGTCTCGCTGAACTGTCCCCAATGGGCAGGTCCGACATCGCCCTCATAGCCCCAGTGCTTGCCGTGCTCGCCGTGGCCATGCCCGCTGGCGAACGCGGGCGTGCCCATCAATGCCATTGTGGCAATGGCGATCCATACCTTTTTCATGGATTCCCCTCCTGATGTTGATCGTTTTGATGATGTTTGCTTGTTTGGCTGATTGCTTGCAAGAACTGCAGGAACAATCAAAAGCGCCCCAAGTAAAGACCACAAGTGTCCGGAAATCAAGCGCGGTCAACGGAGCAGATTTTGCACCTCGGGGTCATCAAGCATCGCATCCAGTGCATGGACCAGGGCCTTGCGCAGCATGGAGGCGTTTTTTTGTCTTGATGGGGTCAATGGCACTTCGTAGACGTTTCGGGCGCGAAAGGTCTTTTTCAGGGTTGTTCGCTGTTTGCGGACCGTGGCGCGAATGACGGCCACAACCTCGACGCTGGTGCGCAGCATCTTTCTGCTGGCGCGGTAACTCAGCTCGAGGAGTTCGACCTTCAGGGCATGCTCGGGTTTGTCGCTCATGGACTGAATGACCCAGCCGCGGTCGATGAGGCCGCGCTCGACATAGGCCTGCAATTCCGGCTGCAGGCTGTTGTCGATGCGCAGGGCCTCGCCGTTGACATCCAGACCGGGCAGGGTGTTCACCCGGGCATCGGTCACCACAAGCCCGATGTGACCGGCGATGATGCGGGACTTGACCGGTTCGGGCGATGGCAACTGGATGACGAGGGATTCGACGGCCTGGGCCGTTCCGGCCAGCAACAGGCAGCACACGAACATGGAAAGCAGACCCGAACGCATGGCACGCTCCTTGTTGGAATGGTGAAATGACAGGCGCCCAGCCTAGGCAGGGCGGAAGCAGACGCCAAGCTTGAAATCCCCGGTTGATGCCAGCAAACTCGCCGCAGCTCGCAAGCCGGAGGCCTGGGGAAAAGCATGATTCGCATACTGATTGTCGTCGTTTTGATCATGGCTGGCGCTTGGATTGGGAAGAACGTTCATGATGGCAGGCCATGGTACAGCAGTCCGTTTGTCTCGAACAAGCAAACGCATGCCATCGTTGAGGAAGTCGGCAAGACCGCGACCGAGGTTGTGGGCACGGGCCTTGAGGCCGTGGGCGAGGGCGGCAAGAAGGTCGCTGAAACGCTTGATGAGGCCAGCACGACGGCCATCGAGAAGGGGAAGAAGCTCAAGGCCGGTCAATAGCATCTCATCCACTCCGTCCCTATTCTAGGGAAATCCTGCCCGGCTGATTGAGGCCTGTCGTTTGACAGCGCTATAGGCTTTTGATTTACTGTGCGCATTATGGTCTGGACATAGTCGGGGGACGGGGGGATGGAGACGCTTCAGGGCATTGGCCAGCCGATTCTTCTGCTTGGCGGCGGGAAGGGGGCTCGCGCCATGATCGAGACCCTATGGGACGAGGAGAATGTCTGCATCGTCGGTGTGGCGGACCCGAATCCTGATGCGCTGGGTCTATGTCTGGCCCGGGAGCGGGGCATCCCGACCTTTTCCGATGCATTGGAAGCGCTCAAGGCCTGCAAGCCCTGCATCGCCGTGAACCTGACCGGCCTGGCCTCCATTTCCGAGATGGCCGTCGCCGAACTGGGGGCGGAATGGGTGCTGGGCGGCGAGGAAGCAAGGCTGATCTGGCTGATGATCGACAAATTGAAAAAGGCCAAGCGGGAGCTGGAGCGCAGTCAGGCCGAGATGCAGGCCATCCTGCATGCAGCCGTGGACGGCATCATCGTCATTCGTTCAACGGGCGAGATCGTGCTGTTCAATGCGGCTGCCGAGGGCCTGTTCGGTTATGCCGCCGCCGAGGTGCTGGGCAGCAATGTCAGCATGCTCATGCCCGAGCCGGACCGCAGCAAGCATGATGAGCACATACGCCGTTATCTGGAGACAGGTCGGGGGCGAATCATCGGCAAGGAGGCGCGCGAGGTCACGGCCATGCGCAAGGACGGCGAAAGCTTTCCGCTGGAGCTTTCGGTCAACAGGCTCGAGCTTGATGACGGCCTTTATTTTGTCGGTGTCGTGCGCGATATCAGTGCACGCAAACAGGCCGAAGAGAAGATCCGCCAACTCGCGCATTACGACGGCCTGACAGGGCTGCCCAATCGCAGCCTGTTCTTCGAACGACTGGGGCAGGCCCTGGCCCAGGCGCAGCGCTATGCCCACCAACTGGGCTTGCTGTTTGTCGATCTTGACGGCTTCAAGCCGGTCAACGATGTGCATGGCCATGATGTTGGCGATCTCGTGCTCAAGGAGGTGGCGCGCCGCTTTCAGCAGTGCGTCAGGGCCTCGGACACCGTGGCCAGAATTGGCGGCGACGAGTTTGTCGTGTTGCTGCCGGAGGTGGATGGAAAGTCCGGCATCCGGAGCGTGGCCGGCAAGCTGCTGCGGGTCCTGGATGAGCCGATCCGGGTCATGGATGTTTCCTGCGTGATCGGTTGCAGCATCGGCGCTGCGCTGTTTCCTGATCATGCCCGCGATGTGGATCAGCTCGTCAAGCAGGCCGACACGGCCATGTATGAGGCCAAGCGGGCCGGCAAGAACACGATCCGTTTCGCCGCTGAGGATGGCTTGTGAATCGTCTGCTGCTGCATGCCTGGATGCTCATTCTGGTCATGTCGGCAGCTTTGAGTTATGGCGCCTATGTCTATCTTGGACATTTGAACGATCAATTCATCCAGTCCGAGGTTGACCACCGCAGTCGCCTTTTGCTGCGGAATATCAAGGAAGTCATTCAGCAGCATATCGACGCCTCGGCGGGATTGTCGGCCTATGCGCATGCCGAGTTGGCTTCGCATGGCGACATCGTTGAGACAAGCGAGGCCGTGGATCTGTTGCAGGGCACGCTTGCAGCCCATCCCAAGGAGATCGTGCGCGCGGGCATCATCCCCATGCAGGGCCGTCCGCTGATGCAAAGCATGCAAGATGGTGCGAGCCTGCCTCCCCTGCCTGAGCCGGAAGAGATACCGCAGCCCCGGCCTGGCCAGATGCGTCTGGATCTTGTGGGGCATGCGGCCTTGAGAATGCTGCGCGTGATCTACAACCCGTGTGTGGGCCAACAGTGCCCGCGAGTATTTGCCGATATAAGCCTGCCCGTGCTGATCCAGCGTATCCTGGGACGATCGGAGGAGCAGCAGTTGTTGAGCGGGCTTGCGCTCAAGCTTGATTATGCCGCGGACAAAGGCGGGATCACCTTGTTCGAGCACGGCGCGCTGAAGGCAGCGACGGCCTTTGGCTGGCATGGTCACTTCGATCTGGCGGGCAGCCGCTTTCTGCTCACCACGGCTGCTTCTCCGGCATTGGTGAGGCATCTTTCGGCCACGACGCCGCAATGGGTGTTGGCCCTGGGTATGGTCCTTGGACTGATGCTGACATTGCTGGCCTACAATCGGGCCCGGTTCGGCCAGAGCTTGCGTGAACAGGTGGCCATGCGCACGGCGGCGCTCGAGGAGGAGCGCGAGAAACTTGCCGCCGTGATCGATCATGCGGCCGAGGCCATCCTGATCGCGGATGAAACGGGCCGGATTCAACAGGCCAATCCGGCGGCCAGCCGCATGTTTGGATACCGGCCCGAGGAATGGGCCGGCCTTGACCTGCAGCTTCTGGTTCCCGAGAGCCTGCGCCAGCAGCATGCGCGATGGACTGCCGAGGAATTGGCCAGCGGCAGTCACGGCGTCATCGGTCATGAGCGCGAGATCGAGGTTCGATGCAAGGATGGTTCGTTGATGCCGTGTTCGGTCATGATCAGCACGTTCAAGGCTGGAGGCCGGCAGCGCCTTTCCGTGATCCTGCACGATCTGACCGAGCGCAAACGGCATGAACAGCAACTGGAATACCTTTCCTTTCATGACGAACTGACCGGCCTGCCCAACGGCCGCATGTTCGAGCGTGAACTGGAACAGGGGCTGCTCATGCAGCAGGAACTGGGCGGACAATTGGCCGTGATGTATGTCGCCCTTGACCGGTTCCGCCTGGTCAATGATATCCTGGGGCCGAGCGCCGGTGATCATGTGCTGCGCGAGGTGGCGCGGCACATGCAGGAGGCCCTGGGCCACCAGGCGCTGGTCGCCCGGCTGGGCAGCAGTTGGTTTGGCGTGCTTGTGCCGGGGGCAGGCCGCGAGCAGGCATCGGCCATGGCCGAGCGGATCCTGGAAAGCCTGGTCAGACCGGTGCCGGTGCTGGATCAGCAGATCAGTCTCGCCGCCTTCATTGGCATCGCCCTGTATCCCGGGGACGGTGAGGAGGCCTCCACGCTTGTCAGGCATGCGGCGGCGGCCATGGCCAGGGCGAAGAAGGCCTTTGACCCCGTCTGCTTCTTTTCGGCCGAAATCGAGGAACAGGCCAGGCGTCGCATGTTGCTTGAACAGGATCTTGCGCGCGCGGTCAAGGCCAGGGATCTTGCGCTGCATTACCAGACGCAGCACGCCCTGCTTCCTGATTTGACCGACGCCTTTCCGGTCCATAACCAAGGCAAGCGTTCCATGGATGCTCACCGCATCATCGGTGTCGAGGCCCTGGTTCGCTGGACACATCCCGAGCTGGGCATGGTCTCGCCTACCGAGTTCATTCCCGTGGCCGAGGAGACGGGCCTGATCCGTGAACTCACGCGTTGCGTGCTCATGCAGGCGGGCCGGCAGGCCTGTGTGTGGGAGCAACAGGGTATTCGCCCGGAGCGGATCTCCGTGAACCTTTCCGCGGCTCAGTTGATGCAGCGCGGGCTGGCCGAGGACATCATCGCCGTCATCCGTGATTCCGGCGCCATGCCGGAATGGATGGAGGTCGAGATCACAGAAACGGCCATCATGGGTGAGCCGGACATGGCCGTCGCCATGTTGCGCAAACTGGCCGACGCAGGCGTTGCGATCGCCATCGATGATTTCGGCAGCGGCTATTCCTCGCTTTCCTATCTGAAGCTGCTGCCGGCACAGTGGCTGAAGATTGATATGGGCTTCATTCGCGGACTGCCGCATGACGAGGAGGACGCAACCATCGTGCGCTCGACCATTGCCATGGCGCATGCGCTGGGCATGCAGTGCGTGGCCGAGGGCGTGGAAACCGAGGCGCAGCTCGTCTTCCTGGCCGATGAAGGCTGTGATGCCGTGCAGGGCTACTATTTCAGCCATCCGCTGCCGGCCGATGAACTTGACGAACAGTTGCGCCGGCATCTGCCCGGGAGTGGCGCCTCGGCATCGGACTGACACAGGCTCAATGCCCGCCATGCATGGCCTTTTCGCAACAAGGGTGTAAGGTGTGAATCCCATGAACATGCGGCGGAACACTTTCATCTGGATGGGCATCGTGTTGGCCGTGGGCGACTGGCTGCTGGAGACGGAGATTCACAGCTATCTGCTGGATTCGGGCACGTTTGCGGCCAATCTACTGCCCCATGACGCCAACGAGCTGTGGATGCGCGTGGTCATCATCAGCTTGATCATGGGCTTCAGCGTGCTGGCCGAATTCCATGCCCGCAGTCAGGCGGCATTGCTTGCCAAGGCCGAAAAGCTCAACCGGCTTCTGCTCTTTCTCTCCGAGGTCAACCAGCGCGTGCAGCGCAAGCGCAATACCGATGAGCTGTTTGCAGGCGTTTGTCGCGCCGCCGTGGAACGCGGCGGATTTCGGTTTGCCTGGGTGGGCCTGCTCAACGCGCAGGGCCGGGGCCTGGTCTGCGCTGCGAAACATGCCAGTGATGAGGCCTGCTGCAGGGCGGTGGAAAATGCCGGCGGCAAGAATGGCGTGACGTGCGCCATGGCCGATGAGGCCGTGCGCAAGGGCAGGCCCGCCTTCTGCCGGGATGCTGCGGCAATGGATTGCCCGGCCCCCTGGTGCTCGCCTCTCTTGCGGCAGGGCGTTCGCTCCTTGGCCGCTTTTCCGATCCGGCGGGGAGAGCAGGCCATTGGCGCCTTGTGCGTGTATGCCGGTGATTCGGGTTTTTTTCACGATCAGGAGATCGGCATCCTGGCCGAAGCGGCGGATGATGTCTCCTTCGCGCTTAGTTCGATGGAGCATGAACGGCAGCGGCAGGGCGATGCGGCGGTGCTCAGGGAGCGCTTGGCGGAGTTGGAGCGATTCCACAAGGCTGCCGTGGCGCGTGAGTTTCGCATCAAGGAACTGCGGGACGAGGTGGAGCGCCTGAAGGGGGAGATCGACAGGCTGAAAGGCCAGAAATCCGGGGATTGAGGATGAAGAGAGGTGGTGAATGGCAAAACCAAGGCCCCATCACCATGCCTTGATCGGGCTTGCCAACCCGAAAACGAGAAGCCATATTGCGATTGCGGGAAAGCAAGGGATGGGAGAAAGAACAGGTGGCATGGAAGGTCGGCATGGGCGACAAGGGCGGGCTGGTGGGAACTTCCCCCCGGGACCAGCACTGAGATGCTGTCCGGGATCGTTGGTCTGGAGCAGTCGGGATGAAGCCGGATCTTGAGCACGGGCTGCGGAGGCTGAGGGAGGAAAACGCCCGGCTCAGGAAGAGGCTTGACCGGATCAAGGAGCTTTTCGGCCGTTACCCGGCCGTGCTCGATCGGCTCAGGCAGGCAGAGAAACAACTGGCGGAATCCGAGGCCATGTTTCGCACGCTTGCCGAGCAGTCTCCGAGCATGATCCTCATCAGCAGCAAGGAGGCGGTGGTCTATGCCAATGACCGCTGCGAGCAGATGCTGGGGTATTCCCGAAACGACATCTGCCGTCCCGGCTTTGATCTGTTGGCCTTGATGGCGCCCGAGGACCGGGAGAAAAGCAGGGCGCACCTTGAGCGCCTTGCCGAGGGTGAAGGGCCAAGTGCTTGGGAATGTGCCCTGATGACCAGGGATGGCCGCCGTCTTTTCACGCAGATCAACGGCCGGCGCATCTCCTTTCAGGGAGAGCAGGCCATCCTGCTTGTGGTCACCGACATCACGAGGCTCAAGCGCACCGAGGAGCAACTGCGCCACATCCTGGCGTCCACGCCGGCCGTGCATTACGTATGCCGATGGGATGGGGTGCGCTGGTTGCCCGTGTTCATCAGTCCGAACCTGAAGGCGGTGTTTGGCCATGCGCCCGAGGCCGTGCTCGGTGATGGCGAATGGTGGTGGAAGCATGTCCATCCGGAGGAACGCGAGCGCGTCATGGCGAACTTCAAGGATGCGCTGGCATCAGGCGCGAAGCGGTATGTGCATGAATACCGTTTCCGCAAGGCTGATGGCGAATGGCGCTGGGTGCATGATGCCCTGAACATCGTGCGCGATGATCATGGAAGGCCGAGGGAAATCGTTGGCTCGTGGCTGGACGTGAGTGAACGGCGGGCCATGGAAGAGGCGCTGCAGCGCCAGGCCATGGAGGCCGAGGAGGCACGCCAGGCCACGCTGCTGATGCTGGAGGATTTGAACGAATCCCGAGCAAGGATCGAGGAGGCCAAGCGGCAATGGGAGGCCACGTTTGATGCGGTCACGGAGCCCGTTTTCGTCCACGATGAAGAGGGCGGCATCCTGCGCGCCAACCGCGCCTATGCGAAGGCTGCCGGCTGCAAGATCGATGCCTGCATCGGCAGACCATATTGGCAGGTTTTTCCCAAGCAGGAAGGCCCCCTGCCTTCCTGCCGCAGGGCCATGGAAAAGGGGAAGGAGGAGCGGGAAGAGGAAGAGGTGCGCACGGATGACGGACGCATCTGGCGTTCGCATGCCTATGCCCTGCGCGATGCCAGGGGACGCCCCTTTGCCGTGCATTTCATGCATGATGAAACCGAGACCGTCCAGGCACGACAGGCGCTTGCCGAGCTGTCATCCAATCTGAAGCAACTCATGGACCGAAACAGCGAGGGCATCATTGTCGTGGATGGGGAAGGGCGCATCCAGGAGGCCAACCCCGCCGCGATACGCATGCTTGAAAAGGATCGCGATGAACTCATCGGTTCATCCTTTTTTGGCCTGCCACTGGCTGAAGGCGAGACGGAAATGGATTTCCGCACGAGCAACCAGGGCGTGCGCCGGATCATGCTGCGCTCGGCCCCGGGCCGCTGGCTGGGCAAACAGGCCACATTTGTCTGGTTGCATGATCGAACGGAAGAGATTGCCGCGGCCGAGGCGTTGCGGGCGAGCCATGTCAAGCTGCGCAGCGCGCTGGAAGGCACGATCCAGGCCATTGCCACGGCGGTCGAGGCCCGGGACCCTTACACTGCCGGTCACCAGCGGCGCGTGGCCGAGCTGGCTGCGGCCATTGCCGATGAGATGGGGCTGGATCTACTTGTGGTCGAGGGCATCCATTTGGGGGCGCAGTGCCATGATCTGGGCAAGATTCATATTCCGGCCGAGATTCTGGCCAAGCCGACAAGGCTGACCAAGATCGAGTACGAATTGATCAAGACCCATCCGCAGGTGGGCTACGATATCCTGAAGGCTGTCGATTTTCCCTGGCCAGTGGCTGATATCGCGCACCAGCATCACGAGCGACTGGATGGGAGCGGTTACCCGCAGGGGCTCAAGGGCGATGGCATCCGGTTGGAGGCGAGAATCGTGGCCGTGGCCGATGTGGTCGAGGCCATGGCCAGTCACAGGCCATACAGGGCGGGCCTGGGCATGGACCGGGCGCTGGCCGAGATCGAGCGCGGCCGTGGTAGCATTTATGATGCCGATGCCGTGGATGCCTGTCTTCGCTTGTTCCGCGAGCGGAAATGGGCCTGGCGATGAAGGAGGTGCGGCTTGCCGGTCCACGCTTTTTGCAGTGTGGGACGCTGGGCGTGCAAGGGGCAGGCCCAAAAGGGTTGTCGCCTTGAGGCATGTGCATTGAGTCGTCTGCAATGACCAATGCCGGGAGAGGGAGGAAACTGATGACCGAAACGGGTTATGAACATGCCGTGGAGATCGCGCCGCGGGTCTGGTGGGTGGGGCATTATCTACCCGATGATGTCTTTCAATGTCATGTCTATCTGATCGAGAACGGCGACCAGTCCGTGCTCATCGATCCCGGTTCGGCCCTGACCTTTGCCCATACGCTGCAAAAGATCGAGTCGGTGATTCCCTTTGCCGACAT
Source organism: Mariprofundaceae bacterium (assembly GCA_015488115.1). Classification (GTDB taxonomy): domain Bacteria; phylum Pseudomonadota; class Zetaproteobacteria; order Mariprofundales; family Mariprofundaceae; genus J005. The sequence continues at coordinate 1,687 of WFOK01000072.1, read as the reverse complement.
TCGCTATTTCATCTGCCATCACCAAGACCCGGACATCACCGGGGCGCTGGATCTGATCGATCGCATGATCAGTCGCGATGATGCCGTGCTGGTCACACATTGGCGCGCCGCCGCATTGCTCAAGCATTACAATCTGCAGCGCCTGTCGTTCTGGAACATCGAGGAACATGACTGGCGGCTGCAGCTCGGTGATCGCACGCTGCATTTCAGGCTGACGCCCTACATGCATTTTCCTGGCGCTTATGTGAGCTTTGATGATGCAACAGGCGTGCTCTTCTCCAGCGATATCTTCGGCGGTTTTACCGAGCAGTGGCGTCTTTATGCCGAGGACGAACAATATTTCGAAAGTGTCCGCGCCTTTCATGAGCATTACATGCCCAGCCGCGAGATTGTCCAGCATGGCCTGAGCTCGCTTGAATCCTGGCCCATCCGGATGATTGCGCCCCAGCATGGCTCGATCATCCGCGAGAACCTGGTCCATTTCATGTTTCGAAAGCTCAAGGCGCTGGATTGCGGTCTTTACCTGATGGCCAAAAGCGATACCAGCATTCACCGTTTGATGGCCATCAACCACATGTTGCGGGAATCACTGAAGGTGTTTGTGCTCTACCGAGATTTCCGCGACATCGTGCATCATTTGTTACCGGCCCTGGCCAAGTCGTTGCCTGTTGAGAGCATCGAATTTTATGTGGCCGAGAAGGACCGTTCCGTGCTGTATCTGGCGCCGTCCAATCGCTATCGCGGCACGGAGATCGAAGCGCCTTCATTTCTGGCCGAGGCCTTCGCGGCGGCAGAGCAATCCCATCCCCTGAAGCACTGCAGCCTGGCGGATCATGTCGTTTATCTTCCTCTTGGCGCCGGCAGCAGCCAATGGCGCGCCCTGGCCGTGCTGAAGCTGGCGGATGACGCGCAGGTGACGCCGGATGTGGATGAAGCCCTGGGGCAGATCAGCGGGCCGCTGATGGTGGCCATTGAACGCGAGGTTATCTACCGCAACATCGAGCGGGAACGTGATGAACTTTATCTGCGTTCCATCCGTGATCCGCTCACAGGCCTTTATACGCGCTATTACATGCATGATGCCGTCGAGCGCATGCTCGATTCGCACGACCGGGGCGTCATTGCCGGCGTGACGCTGGTGATGATGGATGTGGATCATTTCAAGCAGATCAATGACACCTATGGCCATGCCACCGGAGACATGGTGCTTGAGGCCTTGGGCCGGAGCCTGCTGGCAGCATGCCGCAAGGTGGACGTGCCGGTGCGCATCGGTGGCGAGGAGTTTGCCGCCTTCATCATCAGTCGTACTCAGCGGGATGGCATGCAATTTGCCGAACGCCTGCGCAGGCATTTCGAGCAGCAGCATTTCGATTGCGATGGCCATAGGTTCAAGGTCACGCTCAGTGCCGGTGTGGCGGAACACCAGAAGAACGAGGGACTGCAAGATCTTATCCGTCGCGCGGACGCGGCGCTCTATGCCGCCAAGGAGAGCGGACGCAACAAGGTGGTGTGCTATGATCCGAACATGAGCCAGGAAGCTGGCCGATGAGCTCGGGAGCGTCCCGGAACCCCGAACGAAAAGAGGCCGCCAGAAGGACGGCCTCTTTGCTTGGCATGCGCCCATTTTCGAGCGCTCAAATGGTGGGCGATGCTGGGATCGAACCAGCGACCCCTGCCGTGTGAAGGC
>WFOK01000071.1 GCA_015488115.1 Mariprofundaceae bacterium | reverse complement strand
AGTTTTCCCCGCACCCGCGGGGATAGACCGTCCAGTCGGCAAGCAGATCAATAACAAACAGGGTTTTCCCCGCACCCGCGGGGATAGACCGGTCTCCATGGTCAGGATGTCGTAGTTGGCCACGTTTTCCCCGCACCCGCGGGGATAGACCCGCATCGATGGCCGCCCAGTCGCTTTGCGGGATGTTTTCCCCGCACCCGCGGGGATAGACCCACGTCTTGGAGCTGAAGAGAGGCATCTTTGGTGTTTTCCCCGCACCCGCGGGGATAGACCGCTCGTAAAACTGATGTACCTTGCCGACAGGGAGTTTTCCCCGCACCCGCGGGGAGATAGACCCTCAATATCGTCCGCGCGATGCAAGTGGCGAACTTCCAACCCGGTGAGTGGTGCGTGTTTCCGCTCACTGCTTGACGAGCATGCGACGCTCGACGACCATATCAATGCCATCTGGGGCCACCCCGCGCCGGGCTCCGTAGGACTCCAGGGCGAACGGTCGGTGGGCGCGCGCCGACCGTTATTTCTTTTTCCCACACCACCTTGCCTTTCGATATCATCCGGTTCCAGTAGGCACACTGCTCGCGGCGCTGGAGCTGGCTCGGGACTTCCTGAAGCCTTCTGCCATCAGAGACATTCGGCGGTTGATTCGAAGGCCTGGCAATACCATGTATGGCCCGTGCTGGCCGTGGAGCAAAGTGGCAGCAACATGATTCCATATGCCATGGCACAGGTGATGGCAAGTCATCTTGGAATGCCGGTAGAAAAAGGGATCATCCAGATCAACCGGGTCGGACACACCGGAGCATCTGGCTGGCACCGCCTGACGCATCCGGCCGTATTCGAGGTCTCCGTCAAGAAGGGCATCGAATATCTGATTGTGGATGATTTTGTCGGCCAGGACGGCACCATCGCGAACCTGCGCGACCATGTCGTGGCCAACGGCCGCAGCCTGGTCGACGCCGTGGCCTTGGCCGACAAGCCAAATTCTGCCAAACTGTCGTTAAGACAAGAGACGTTACAAGAGCTGAGAGACAAACATGGACAGGAACTTGAAACATTCTGGCGCGAACTCACCGGCCACGGACTCGAGTATCTCACCGGGTCAGAGGCTCGCTATCTGCATCGAGCGGACGATGCTCAGCAAATCCGAACTCGAATCCTTGAGGAGACAGATTGACGAAGCCGAACGGATTGCGGAGCAGGTGCTGAATAAGGGCAAAAACAAGGCCGCCGCATGGGTCACGCGCACGAGCCACGACTGAACCGCAACCCGAACTTCAAGGCATCATAGCCTGTTACGAAAATCACTCGACCGGCGGAAGAACAAGCGGGCCAAAAGGGGAAGGTCATCGTGGCGGGTTTTCTTGACGGATGCTTTCCGCCGTTTACGATGCACCGGCTGTGATGGAATCCCGCCAATCGCCCCTGGAACAGGCCGTTGACCTGTGCGCCGAAGAGATGGCGCAGGTGAACGCCTGCATTCACGAGAACCTCGAGTCGGACATTGTCATGATCCCGGCCATCGGGCATTACATCATCTCCAGCGGAGGCAAGCGACTCCGGCCATTGCTCTGTCTGCTGGTGGCCCGGTTGTTTGGCTATGGCGGAAGCCGGCACATTCCGCTGGCCGTCGTGGTCGAATTCATCCATACGGCCTCCCTGTTGCATGATGATGTCGTGGATTCATCCACGCAGCGGCGCGGCGCGCCCTCGGCCAATGGGGTGTGGGGGAATCAGGCCAGCGTGCTTGTCGGGGACTATCTGTTCTCGCGGGCCTTCCAGATGATGGTCCGGGACGGGGATCTTGCCATGCTCAAGCTCATGGCGGATGTCACCAATGCACTGGCCGAAGGGGAAGTGCTGCAGCTTTCGCGCACCTTTCATCTGGAAATGACCGAGGAGCAATGCCTTGAGGTCATCGAGCGCAAGACGGCCATCCTGTTCAGGGCAGCGGCCCAGGTGGGCGCGCATGTGGCCGGACAGGATGAGGGCGTGGTGGCGGACATGGCCGAATACGGCATGTGCCTCGGCGTGGCCTTCCAGCTCATGGACGACGTGCTTGACTATCAGGCGGATGAGAAGACTGCCGGCAAGCCCGTGGGGCATGATCTCGAGGAAGGCAAGATCACGCTTCCGCTGATTCACGCTATGGAGAGGGATGCCGAGTTGGCCGAGAGGGTGCAGCAGATTGCCGAGCGGGATGGCGCATACCTTGAAGGTGAACGGGAATGGGTGCGTCAGCGCGTGCTGAAAGCCGATGGCGTGGAATTCACAATCGGCAAGGCCCTGGACTATGCCGAGCGTGCCAAGCGCCTGCTGGCGGATCATGGCGATGTGAAGGTACGCAGCCTGCTTGCCCGATTGGCGGATTTTTCCGCCAGACGGCCATATTGAGCGCATGGGCTTGACGAGGCGTCGTCGAGGGCTTAATTTTCGTGCCCGAATTGGGGGATCGTCTAGCGGCAGGACTACGGACTCTGACTCCGTCAACCTAGGTTCGAATCCTAGTCCCCCAGCCAGTTCCGGAGGGGCTTTTCGGCCCCTCCCTTCCGTTAAGAAAAATTAATGCCGGATTCATACAAGGCTCATGGACGCATCCTATGATTCGTCCTACAAGTTCGGCGCCATTCCCTCCTCCCCTCCCTAGTGTTTTGCGCCGATATGCGAGGCTCCGGCATCCGCCGGAGCCTTTCTTTTTGCGGCGAGGTTAAAGCCTGCTGGCCCGATGGCGCAGGATGTGATCGGCCAGAACGAGCGCCAGCATGGCCTCCGCGATCGGCACGGCCCGTATGCCGACACATGGGTCATGCCGCCCCTTGGTGATGATCTCATCCTCGTTGCCATGGATGTCGATCGTGGGCCGTGGCTTGAGAATGGATGAGGTCGGCTTCAGTGCAAGCCGGACGCGGATTGTATCCCCATTGGAGATGCCCCCGAGCACGCCTCCCGCATGGTTGGTCTCGAAGCCGTTCTTGCGGATGGCATCGCCAAACTCGGAGCCGTGGCTTTCAATGCAGGCGAAGCCGTCTCCGATTTCGACGCCCTTGACGGCCTGGATGCTGACCATGGCCTTGGCAATGTCGGCATCCAGCTTGTCAAACACGGGCTCGCCAAGGCCCGGGATCATGCCATGGGCTTCAACCGTGACGCCGGCACCGATGGAGTCGCCTTGCTTGCGAAGGGCATCCATGTAATCGGCCATTTCGGCTGCGGCGACTGCATCGGGGCAGAAAAACGGGTTGCGCTGGATCTCCTGCTCGTCGAAGCGCTCCGGATCGATGCGAATCGGTCCGATCTGGTCAACCCAGCCCACGATGCGTATTCCGGCCAGATGATGCAGCAGCTTGCGTGCGATGGCTCCGGCAGCCACGCGCATGGCCGTTTCACGGGCCGAGGAACGCCCGCCGCCGCGATAGTCGCGGATGCCGAACTTTTCGAAATAGGTGATGTCCGCATGGCCGGGCCGAAACTTGTTCTTGATCTCGCTGTAATCCCTGCTGCGCTGGTCCGTGTTGCGAATGAGCAAGGCGATCGGGCAGCCGGTTGTCTTGCCTTCGAAGGTGCCGGAAAGGATTTCCACCCGATCGGCCTCCTGACGCTGCGTGGTGTAGCGCGACTGCCCCGGCCGCCGGCGGTCCAGGTCAGGCTGGATGTCGGCCTCGGAAAGCGGCAGCCCTGCGGGGCATCCGTCAACGATGGCGCAAAGCGCGGGTCCGTGCGACTCGCCGGCCGTCGTGACGCGAAAGATCTGGCCGAAGCTCGAGCCGGACATGGCGCTCAGTCGGTGCCCGGATCGCCCGCCCCGATGCTGAAGCCGGCGTCAACATAATGGATTTCGCCCGTGACGCCCGAGGACCAGTCGGAGACCAGATAGACGGCGGCATTGCCGACCTCATCCTGGGTCACATTGCGCTTGAGCATGGCCCCGCGCGCGCTTTTCTCCATGAGCTTGCGGAAATCGCCCACGCCGGATGCCGCAAGCGTCCGGATTGGGCCGGCCGAGATGGCGTTCACGCGAATGCCCTCGCTTCCCAGATCCTGGGCCAGATAGCGCGTGGAGGCCTCGAGGGCAGCCTTGGCCACGCCCATGATGTTGTAGTTCGGAACGGCCCTGACGGCGCCCAAATAGCTCATCGTCAGCATGGCGCCGCCTGGCTTCATCAGTCGAGCGGCGCGCTGGGCGCAGGCGACGAAGGAATACGCCGAGATATCCAGGGCCAGCAGGAAATCGTCCCGGCTGGCATCGCGGAACTTGCCCTTCAGGCATTCCTTGTTGGCAAAGGCAATGGAGTGGACCAGAAAGTCCAGTGTTCCCCATTGATTTTCAACCTTCTCGAAAAAGTCGTCCATCTGCGCATCGTCCGAAACATCCATGGGCTCGACGATGGTTGCGCCGACCTGCTCGGCCAGTGGCCGAACCCTCTTCTCGAGCGCCTCCCCCAGATAATTGAAGCCCAACTGCGCGCCTTCACGATGACAGGCCTTGGCCACGCCCCAGGCAATGGATTTGTTGTTGGCAAGCCCGAGTATCAGACCCTTCTTTCCTTCCAAAACCCCCACGGCTCACTCCTCATTGCTAATTTCGCCAATGCTAGCCCGAACCGTCGGCAAATGCACCTTCAGCCTCGCGACGCAATGCCTGCAGCGCATGCCGGAAACTCGGATATCGCAGCTCTGGCAGCAATTCCTGGTGCAGTCGCCGGTTGCAGATGCGCTTGCTGTCCCGGAAAAAGTCCAGTTGCCGCGCAGGCATGACCCGTTCGGCCTGGGTGGGGGAAAGCACGGTGGGCGCAGGCGCTCCGATGGCCCGGGCCAGTTCCAGCACATATTCATCATGGGGCAGGGGAAGGTCGTCGGCCAGGTTCACGATCCGGCCCGGGAAGGGATGGTTCATGGCCGCCGTCAGTGCATGGACGATGTCCTGCACATGGATGCGGTTGCTGTAATGGGGAGGATGCCAGCGAACGACGGCATAGTCCCCCCGCATCAGCCGCCGCACGAGGTTGCGGCCCGGTCCGTAGATGCCAGCCAAGCGGAAGATTTCCACCGGCATGCCGGATGCCAGCCAGGCCTGTTCCGCCTTCAGTCGCGCCTGCCCCCGCGCCTGTCCGGGAAAGCAGGGGGATTTTTCGTCAACCCAGGCCCCACCACAATCGCCGTACACGGAGGTGGATGAAAGATAGCCGGCCCAACGCAGGCAGCGCAATCGCCCGGCCAGTCGGGGCAGCCATTGCGGCTGTTCGGCCACGGGTTCCCCGGCCTCCCTTGCGGGCGGGATCGAATCCAGCAGGAACTCCACCCGTTCGAGCAGCGCGGCTGGCAGTTCCTCAGGTCTCGCGACCGGCTCGGCCTCGATGCCCAGGCGTGCAAGGTGTCTGGCCCTGGCTTCCGATCGGCAGGTGGCCGCAACCTTCCACCCCTGGCGGAGCATGGCCAGGGCCAAATGCTCTCCGACATAGCCGCAGCCGAGGATCAGCAGCATGCCCGGCTTCAGAATGCCTGTCCGGTTCCCAGATAGAAACGCCAGCGGCGGGTGACCAGCCCATAGGCCGCGTCCGCGCGCAGCGTACCCCGAACCAGCCAGCGGAGCGTCCAGCGCAGGCCTGTGCCAGCGCCGATAAACCATCGTCTTTGTTTCACGGCAAGGCGTCCATTGGGAAGATAGCCGACGTCACTGAAGGCCACCCACTGAACATTGCTGTCCGGATGCAACAGCAAACGCCCCTCGACCGTGCCGAGGGCATAGGATTTTGTCTGAACCTCTCCGGGGAAGTAGCCGCGTATGCCATTGCGATTGCCCAGATCGAACAGTCCGTCGCGCAACACGTCTCCGGTGGCGGCGCCGGCATTCAGGCGGAGGTTGAGCGTGTTGTGGCCGGCGATGGGCAGATAGGCGCGCAGCGAGCCCGTGTGACGGTAGACGTTCAATGTCGAGCCCAGCGCGCTGTGCGTGATGCTCAGTTCGTAATCGAAGGCCGTGCCCGAGATCCAGGTGATCTGGTCATCGATCTGACGGTAATGGATGCCGGCAAGGATGCCATGACGTCTGCTGGGGAGCACGTCGGGCTGGGGTGGTCCGTTCAGAAGCTGATAGCGCAGATGATTGAGCGCATAGCCCAGGCTGATGCCCCAGCCCTCGCCCGGCACGGGGCCCAGGGCATAGTCGAAACGGACGGCCAGATGATTGCTGTGCTGCAGGTATTCCGCGACCAGCAGTCCGGCGCTGTAGGAGTCGAAAATGGACTTTCCACGTCCTCCACTCAGGTGCAGGCTCAGCTTGGAGTCCAGAATGCGGCGCCAGTCATAGCCGGCCTCATAGGACGTTCCGTTGATGGAGCTGAAATTCTTTCCCGTATCCTTCTTGTAAGCCAGGCGCAGGTGGTGATTGAGTCCCCAGAGGTTGTATTCATCAAGGGCGACGCCGGCCGAGGATGCGCCATTGTCGCGCCTGCTCAACTGGGGAAGGATCCATAACGACCAGCGCTCATGGACGTGAATGACGACGACGCCGGCCGCATCGGGAGGCGTGATGTGCACCTCGCTGAACAGACCAAGATTGCGCAGCCAGCGTTCTCCGGTCTCGGAGAAGTCCTCCTGCCAGACGTCACCTTCGGCAAAGGGCAACTGACGCAGGACAACCCGTTCCCGGGTTCGCTCCAGGCCGATGATCCGGATGGACTGGATGATGACCTCTTCTGCGCAGGAGCCCATCGGCATGCCTGCGCCCATGGCGGCCAGCAACAGCCAGGCACCGATGATCGTTTCCCGCCATCCCCTCATCACCAATGAAGTGTAGCCGAAGAAGGGGGAATGAGAAACTGCTCTGTTCGCCGAAAGGCGCGCTTGCTAGGCTTGAGCTATGCGCTTGCTTGTCATGATGTGGCTGCTCCTTCTCCTCCAGCCAGTTCCCGCCAGCGGGGCGGAGCCGCTGAGCGCCCGGGAAATCATTGCCCAGGTGCAGGAATTGCTGCGGGCCGAAACGAGCACGGCGCGTTATGCCATGACCATCGTTACGCCCGAGTGGCATCGCACCCTGAGGTTCGATGCCTGGGATGACCGCAGGCACAGGCGCTTTCTGATCCGCATTCTGGAGCCGCGCAAGGAACGGGGCGTGGGCTGGCTGAAGGATGGCGGCAATCTCTGGATGTACATGCCGAAGCTGGAGCGCGACATCCGCATTCCTCCCTCGATGATGCTTTCATCGTGGATGGGTTCGGATTTCACCAATGACGATCTCGTCAAGATGGAGTCCCTGGTGGATGATTATGAGCATCATCTGATTGCGCAGGATGACAAGGGCGTGACCATCGAGTCCCTGCCCAAGCCGGATGCTCCGGTCGTGTGGGGCAAGATCATCCATCGTGTCGGGCGAGACGGCCTTCCGGTTTTCTCCGATTATTATGACGAGCATGGAACCCGCGTGCGTCGTCTTGCATTTCTCGAACCGCGAATGATGGGAGGCAGGCGCATTCCGACGCTCTGGATCGTGCTGCCGGATGCGAAGCCCGGGCACCGCACCGAGATGCGCATCGAGCGGGTATCGTTCAACGTGCCGATTGATCCGGAGATCTTTACGCGCGCCAATCTTCGACGGGGTCGGTGAGCATGTTCATGCTCGCCTGGCGCAATGTTTGCCGCTATGCCCGCAGGAGCCTCATCACCATCTCGGCCGTGGCCTTGGGCGTGATTTCCCTGATCTTCCTCTGGGGCTTCAATGATGGTGTGCACAATACGATGATGCGCAATCTGCAGGAAGTGATCGTGGGCAGCATCCAGATTCACGCCAGGGGCTTCTTCCGCAAGCCGGCCCTGCAGGAGACGCTGGAGGAGGTGCCGTTCCTGCTGGAGTTGCTCGATCGCATGCATGTGCACAAGGTGGCGCCCCGCTTGCGCGCCTTTGCCCTGGCGGCAGGGCGCGAGACCTCCGAAGGACTGGTCGTGCTGGGCATTGATCCGCAACGGGAGCGGAGGGTGACGCGCCTGCAGGAAAAGCTGGACCGGGGGCGCTATCTTGAGCAGACGGATCGGGCAAGTTGCATCCTCGGTCAAACCACGGCCCGCAACCTGGGCGTTGATGTGGGCGACGAGATCGTTCTGCTGACCGAGGATCGCTACCATGTGCTGGCGGCCGAGAAGTTCAGGGTCGTCGGCATCATTGCCAGCGGGGAAATGGGCATCGACCGGGGGCTGGCCATCATTCCGCTGCGATTCATGCAGGCGTGGCTGGACATGGGACGGCAGATTTCCGGATTGGTCCTGCAGCTGCCGCCCGAACGGCTCGAGCCCGTGACCGCGGCACTGCGGCAGCGCCTGGATCAGCGCTTCGAGGTGCTCAGATGGTATGACATGTACCCGATGATGAAGCAATGGGTCGAGCTGGAAAACGGCTTCTATTACATCTTTCTTTCCATTGTGCTGGTCATCGTGGCAGCGGGTATCGCGAACACCGTGCTCATGAGCATGCTGGACCGGATCCACGAATTCGGCGTCATGATGGCGCTTGGCTGCGGCCGCCTGCGGCTGGCCGGCATGGTTGTGCTGGAGTCCATGCTGCTGGGCCTGGCGGGCATGGTTGCAGGCTGCCTGGCAGGCCTGGCTCTGGTGGCCTGGTTTGGCAGGCATGGCATCGATCTGTCCGCGCAGATGGACACCGTGAGCCGGTTTTATGTTGATCCCGTCGTGCATACGGATATCGACACGGATCATCTGCTGATCACGCTGGGGGCCGTGCTCCTGGCGGCCGTTTTGGCGGCCATCTGGCCCGCAGTCCGGGTTGCCCGGCTGCAGCCCGTCGAGGCCATGCGTCATGTCTGAGCTGTCGTCGGCCAGGACGTGGAGCGTCTATGTGCTGCTTGGCTGGAGAAACCTCTGGCTGCATCCCTTGCGAACCTTCCTGACCGCGAGTGCGCTGGCCGTTGGCATTGCCGCGCTCATGTTCCTTTCGGCCATGGATGATGGCTGGATGCAGCAGATCAAGACGAACTTCGCTCTGACCGTCACTGGTCATGTCCAGATCCATGCCCGGGGTTTTGAACGGACGCAGCGTTTGCGCCTGCACATCCACGATCCTTCGGCCCTGATGCCCCTGATCCGGGCGCAGGATGGCGTGAAGGAGGTTGTGCGCAGGGTGCGCGCCTCCGGCCTTGCATCCAGTGCAAACGCCAATGCGGGAGCACTGGTTTTCGGGGTTGAGCCCGTGCCTGAGGCGCGGATGAGCCGGCTGTCGGGCTTTCTGGTCAGCGGAACCTGGCTCAGCCCTGATGCGAAGCATGAGGTCCTGCTCGGGGATGGCCTGGCTGACCGTCTTCAGGTCGGACTCGGAGACAAGATCGTGCTCATGGCCGCCACGCCTGACGGGGAGATCGCGTCGGAGGTCTTCCGTGTGCGCGGCCTGCTGCACTCCGGGGTGCTGGATATCGATGACCTTTTTGCCATCGCTCCGTTGTCGACGGTGCAACAATGGCTTGGGCTGGGCCGGGGGGTGACGGACATCGTCATTCGCGTGTCGAACGATGACCAGGTGACGCCGGTTTGGAGCAGATTGCGCGATATTCTGCCGGGGGATTCGTACGAGGTCATGCGCTGGAGCGACATCGACCCGATGGCCGAGCAATGGGCCCAATTCGCGGATGTTTACACCTGGATCATTCTGCTCATCGTGATTGTCGTCGTGCTGGCCGAGGTGTTGAACACGATGCTCATGAGCATGCATGAACGGGTGCGCGAGTTCGGCCTGATGATGGCTTTGGGCGCCAGGGCCGGACACCTTTTTGTCATGGTGCTCTGGGAGACGGTCGTGCTGGTCGGGCTGGGCGCGCTGGCCGGCTTTGCACTTGGGGGCGGCCTCGTGTTCTGGTTCGGGCGCGAGGGCATTGATCTGAGCCGGTTCGCGGTTGCCTTCTCCTTCATGTACATGGACCCGGTCGTCTATCCGCGGCTTGAATGGAGCAGCATGGCCAGGATCTTTGGCGCTTCCATGATGGGTGCCCTGGTAGCAGGCGTGCTGCCCGCCCTGCGCGCCGCAAGGCTTGTGCCCGCCAGGGCGCTTAGGGAGATATGATCATGGCTCTGATTCACGCGCATCGTTTGTGCAAGACCTATCCCAGCGGTTCCACCCGTGTCGTCGCGCTCGATGACGTCTCGTTCGATGTGGAGCAGGGCGATTTCGTCGTTCTGGCGGGTCGTTCCGGTTCCGGCAAGACGACCCTGCTGAACATGCTCGGTGCGCTTGATCGTCCGGACAGCGGGGCGTTGAGGGTCGCCGGCATGGATCTCCTGTCCATGGGAGAGGCAGAGCGCGCAAGCTTTCGACTCTGGCACATCGGCTTTGTTTTTCAGGCGTACAATCTGATCCGCGTGCTGACTGCCCGAGAGAATGTCGCCTATGTGCTGCAATTGCAGGGGAAGCCATCCCGGCAGCGCCTGCAGACGGCCGATGCCTGGCTGGCGGAGGTCGGGCTGGAAGGCATGGGAGATCGCCGGCCGGATCAGATGTCCGGAGGGCAGCAGCAGCGCGTGGCCGTGGCGCGCGCACTGGCCATGTCGCCTTCGCTTGTGCTGGCTGACGAGCCAACGGCCAATCTGGACACGCACACGGGTGGAGAATTGATTCGCCTGATGCGTCGCATCAATGAGCGGAACGGAACGACGTTTGTCATCGCCTCGCATGACCCTGCAGTCATCGATGCCGCGCGCACGCTGATTGTCATGCGGGATGGGCGCATCGAGCAGACCGCATGTCGAGACTGAGCATCCTGCTGCTTGCCTGTCTGGTCATGCCGGTGTCGGCGGTGGCCCAGGATGTTCAGGGGCGCTATACCCAGTTGCTGTTTCAGTCCCGGGATAGCGCCTCCAATTCTGCATGGACGGACCTGAACCGCCTTCGTCTCGAGTGGCAGGGGAATCGCGGTTCCTGGTCCTGGCAGCTGAGTTACGATCACCAATGGCTGTGGGGCGGGCTGCTGAGGGATCCGTTGTTGCGCCGGTTTGTTCTGGCGCCCGAGGCGACCTGGCTTGATGCCGCCGATACCCTCCATGCGTCTTCCGATCTTGCATGGGGGCACCGGCTTTATCGAGGCTGGATGCGGTATGAAAGAAGCGGTTTTGCGCTGACCGTGGGCAGGCAGCGCATTGCTTGGGGTTCAGGCCGCATCTGGAACCCGACGGATCGCTTCAATCCCGTTTCGCCAACCGCGCTGGAGCCGGACCAGAAACTTGGCGTGGATGCGCTTGATGTCCAGTGGCGGTATTCGGCCCAGGGCGGTTTCGAGGGCGTTCTTTCCCCGGGGAGGGCGGCCTCCCGGACGGCGGCCAAGTGGGCCCTGCGCTGGTCAGACACGTTCCATGAAACCGATCTTGCGCTGCTGGTTGGTCGTATTGGCCCAGAGCACGTGGCCGGCATGGATGTGACCGGAAACTGGCATGATGCGAGTTATCGCCTGGAATGGCTGCAGTCCTGGCGGCATGGGCGCTTCGGTCAGCTCAGCACGGGCGTGGATTACACCTGGGTCAGCCGGTGGTTTCCGGCCGGCCTGTATCTGGCTTTCGAGTATTTTTACAACGGCGCGATATCCCGGCCGGCTCGAGTGGACAGGCTGCAGACGCGCGCGCCGCACCTGTTTGGCCTGCTCGCAGGCTATGACCTGACGCCGCTTTGGCGGTTGGATGGCATGCTGCTGCTTGATCCGGTCCATGGGAGCGCGTTTCTGGCTTCGAGGCTGACATGGTCGGTGCGCGACAATGTGGATGCGATAGCCTTTGTCCAGTTGCCCTGGGGAGGCGCCGGGGATGAGTTTTCCGGCCGGCAAAGGGTCATTGCGGCGCAGATCGACTGGTATTTTGACCTGTAAGGGGCTATCGCTTTCGAATCCAGCGTCCGGAGGGCAGGCGCACGAACAGGCCGGGCGCCGTTTTTTCTATGGCCTTCTTGCCGGCCAGCGCCTCCACTTGCTCCAGCGTGGAGCCGGTCTTGCGTGCGATCGAATGATAGCGGGCCCTTCGCTTTCGGTTGATCTCGTTGACCAGCTTGCGCACTTCGGGGGACACAGGCGGGTGCACGATGCCCAGATAGCCGTTGGATTGCTCGCCGACCAGTCCTTGCTGCTTGGCCTCGTGCAGTGTGATGGCCTCGGCCTGGGCCGATGGCATGGCAATGGCCAGCAACAGGCCCAAGGCCATGATGAGGCAGGATGTTGCTTGATTGCGTATGCGCATCGCTCTTCCCCCTGACTTAGAACAGTCCGCTGTCCTCGGACAGCACGTCTTCGAGTTCCTTCTCGATCCTGACCCGGATTTCATGTTCGATCTTGATGTTCATGTTGATGGTAATCGGCTTGTCCGGGGCCTCGACCTTCACGGTCGGGCTGCAGCCTCCGGTATTCAGTGCTGAAAAGACGGCAAGCAAGGCGAAGATCCATGGATAAGGCATGGCAGACTCCATCAACGCTTCAATGACACGTTCAAGATAGCAAGCCCAAGGGTCCGGGGCAAGGCGCAAGCATTACTCCCTGCCGAGTCGACGTTGCACTTCCTGCTCGATGCGCCCCCCGGTCTGCAGGCTGCGCAGCAATGCGGGCAGGTTTTCCTCCACGTTCAGGTTCAGCTTAATGGGCCGTCCACGTGCGTAGTCCGGATTGTAGCCGGACAGATGAACCTCCAGGCGCAGGGAACCGTCCGGTTCGTAATCTGCAAGGACGCTCATTTGCTGATAATGGAAATCCCTGAGTACATCGAGCGCGGTTCGAATGCCGAGGTTTTCTTCGCCCATTTGACGCATGGACGGGGTTCCTTCATAGCGGATGACGCCCCCGGGCGGGCGTGCCTGCAGACGCCCGCGGATCAGGTGCAACCCGTCCGGGCGCCAGTCCAGTGGCAGCCGCCCGTCCAGCGTGCCCTCGGCCATGAGGCCCTGTTGCTGCTCCAGCGCTACCAGCCTGGCGACATCGATGCCGTCGACATGCACGATGAAGGGGTTGCTGGGGCGATGACGGTCCAGCTTGACGCTGCTTACATGAATATTGCCGCCCAGGGCAAGGAAGCGGCAATGGGAGATCTCCAGGCGCTCAAGCCTTCCGCCTTCCGCATCCAGCGCAAGGCTGCATCTAAGCTGCTCGATGGGCACGGGTGCCGAGAGCCTGCCGGCCTTGAGATGCTGGATGGACAGGTGCACGGATGCCTGCCGCAGTCGCCATGACAGGGAGACCGAAACGTCGCTGAACGCACGATTGCGGAAGGATCCGCGCAGGCGGTGTGTCTGGAGTTCGCCTTGGGCGAGCCAGCGCCCCTTATGCCAGCGGATTTCTCCGCTGGCCTGGATCGAGCCCGCCGTGAGGCGGAGGCCAAGGGGCTGCAGCCATGCATCCACGGCCTCGCCAAGGCCCGCCGGGTTGGTGGCGGGGAGCACAAAGCCGATGCGCAGCTCGTCTGCTTTCGGCTGAAAGGACCACTCACCCCGTGCCTGAATGGGATGTCCGTCGATGCGTCCAAGGCCCCATGTTCCGGTGATGCCATGGCCGGCAAGTCGCCAGAAGCTGGTCAGTCCGGTCAGGTCAAAGGTGTGCCCGGCATGATGAATGCGGCATGTGTGGACATGCCATTGGCCGCGCAGGGCCTGGTCCTCACCGGATGCGGCCAGCAGCTTGCCCGTACATGCCGTCATCCGCACATGTTCCAGCAAGAGTTGTGGAACCTCGATGCCGGCGGCAAGGTCTGTTTTCAGCAACCAGTCATCTGCGCGCGCCAGCTCGATCGCCTGCTCCAAATGGATGTCGATGCGCGGTATGTTTGCGTTGTCGAGCCTCAGGTGATGGATGCTCAGTTTCGTGCCAGCAGGAACCCTGATGGATGGCTGCTGGTCCCTCCAGTCGACGCCGATCGGCGGCCCCTCGATTTCGGCGGACAGGGCGACCTCATCTTGTCCAAGGCGCATGCTTGCCGGCTGCTTCCATGTCCATGTGCCCTGCCCGTGACTCCATGTCCATGTGCCCGCCACGCTGGCCTCGATGGCATGGCGCAAGGCCTGGACATGCACGTCCGCCCGCAGCACCCCCTCGGATTCGCGAAGCCGGCCCCGGATGTCTCCGGGAGCGGCCGGAAGCCGCATGTCCAACATGAGCGCGCCGGTTCCCGCAAGCTGAAGGTCGAGTGGGTATCCCCAGCGGTTCAGCCCTTCATTCAGCAGGGCGAAGTCGATGTCGCAGGATGCGTGGAGGTCCATGTGCTCGGAGGCGGGCAACCATTGCGCCGAAAGCCTCATGACCTGCGCATCAGCCATGCTCCATCTGGCCAGCAGCGCGCCTGATGCATCGGCTGAAATCGCGAGATGCTGCTCATGCCCCTGCAGATCGATGTTCAGCTTATGGCCGTCGAATCGGGCCCCGCCCAGTAGTCGACGCCCATTTGGCAGCTCCAGACGCAAGTCGCGCACTTCGGACCGTCGGAGCGGAAGCCGTTTCAGCAGCGATGGCGCGGGCAACGGGAACGGGCGCGCCGCCGATCTGCCTGATGGGAGCAGGCTTATGGAAAGGCGAGCCGCCTGCAGGGCATCGAGCTTGCCTTCGAATAGGCTGCTCAAGCTCCAGAGAAGGCGTACGTCGCCGGCCGACAGGAGTGCATTTCCGGCCTGAATTTCGATGCCGGGCATGTCGAGGGACGATGGCGTGGGACGGGACAGCACGAGCTGCCGGACCTGCATGCCATGCCGTTCGAGGGCATGTGACATGAGCCATGCGGCCCAGAGGGGCCAGCTCAGGTATGCAAGCCCCAGAACCAAGCCAGGCGCGATGGTCAACAGCAGCAGGCGCTTGGACATGGCTTCGAGTATGAAGGCTTGAAGGCGTGCTGCAAGCGCGCGTGGTGTTTGATAAAATTACCGGCTACAATTCGCCAATGAGCAGGAAACTTCCCATACATGGTCGTGCGCGCGGCGTCTTTCCCCTGGCACCGGAGGCTTGGCCATTCCTGGCCGGCGCGCTGTTTGTCTGGCTGCTTTGCTGGTCGGTAGGCTGGAGTCTCGCAGCCTGGGCGGCGTTTGGCGCGCTCGTGTTCATGCTGAACTTTTTCCGGGATCCCGAGCGCCACTTCCCGGCCGAGCCAGGCGCGTACGTGGCGCCGGCTGATGGAAAGGTGATCCGGGCCGGCAGGGTTGATGACGGCACGCAACGGGTGGACATTTTCATGAATGTGTTTGATGTTCATGTCAACCGCGCCCCCATGGCTGGACGCATCGAGCACATGAGCTACACGCCGGGTCGGTTTGTCAACGCAAGCTTCGATCATGCAAGCCATGAGAATGAGCGGAACAGGTTCGAGCTGCGGACAGAGGATGGGCGCGTCATCGGATTCACGCAGATTGCCGGGCTGGTCGCCCGCAGGATCGTCAGCTATGTCAGCGTGGGCGATCATGTCAGTGGCGGGCAGCGTATCGGCATGATTCGCTTTGGCTCGCGGGTCGATTGCGAGATCCCCGATG
This sequence comes from Mariprofundaceae bacterium, assembly GCA_015488115.1. Taxonomy (GTDB): domain Bacteria; phylum Pseudomonadota; class Zetaproteobacteria; order Mariprofundales; family Mariprofundaceae; genus J005. Next base: position 11,585 of record WFOK01000071.1, on the reverse strand, counting down.
ACTACGAGCTCTGTGTCCGGGTCGGGCAACGGGTTCGCGCCGGCGAAACGATCATCGCCAGGCCACGGGCACAGCAGGAGTCGAAAGGGGATGCCTAGATCGCGCGTGCGGGGCATCAGCCAGAAAGGGGTCTACATCCTGCCCAGCCTTTTTACCAGCATGGGCCTGTTCGCCGGTTTCTATGCACTGATTGGCGCCATCCAGGGGCGCTTTGAACTGGCCGGCTGGGCCATCATTGTGGCCGCCATCTTTGACATTCTCGATGGGCGCGTGGCCAGGCTGTTGCAGGCCGAAACGGCCTTTGGCGCGGAATACGATTCTCTTTGCGATATGCTTTCGTTCGGTATTGCACCGGCCGTCCTCATGTACCTATGGGCCTTGGTGCATCTGCCCGCCGAGCTGCACAAGCTTGCCTGGCTTGCGGCCTTCGGCCTTGCCGCCTGCGCCGCCTTGCGGCTGGCGCGTTTCAATGTGCAGGTGGGCAAGCAGGACAAGCGCTATTTCCAGGGACTGCCGACGCCTGCATCCGCGCTTCTCGTCGCCACGGCGGTGCTGTTCCATGAGGATGCCGGGCTTGAGCCGTGGCCCTGGCTCTGGTTTGGCGTCTCGCTTGTGCTCTCCTGGCTGATGGTCAGCAATGTTCGTTTTGTTTCCGGCAAGAACGTGGACCTTCGTCAGCGCCAGTCCGTCGGCATCGTGGTGTTCATGATTGCGGCCATAGCCTTCATCATGGCAGATCCCTATCGCGTACCGTTTACGCTTGTCCTGGCCTACTGTCTGCACGGGCCGCTGATCAGTCTCTGGCAGCACCATCGATTGGCCCGCTACAGGCTGGCGCGCCGGAAGGTGACTGCGCGCAGGAGGCGGGAACGGGAGTCCCGGGTCAAGAACACTGGAGAGGAAGAGCGATGAGCGAGCGATTGCATGTCTTTGACACAACATTGCGTGATGGCGAGCAGTCTCCGGGCTGCTCGATGAACATTGACGAGAAGCTCCGTGTCGCCCAGGCGCTCGCGGCCTTGGGTGTGGACATCATTGAGGCGGGCTTTCCCATCGCCTCGCCCGGAGACTTCGAGGCTGTCCATCGCATTGCAAGCGAGGTCAGCGGGCCGAAGATCGCGGCGCTCGCCCGGGCGGCCAGGCGCGACATCGAGCGGGCGGCCGAGGCCATCGAGCCTGCCGGGGAGCGCGGACGCATTCATACGTTCATTGCGACGAGTCCGATTCACATGGAGGCCAAGCTGCGCATGATGCCCGAGCAGGTGCTCGAGCGCGCCGTGGATGCCGTGAAGCTGGCCCGGAATCTGGCGCCGGAGGTCGAGTTTTCCGCCGAGGATGCCGGACGCAGCGAGATGGATTTCCTGTGTCGCGTCGTTGAAGCGGCCATCGACAGCGGGGCCCGGGTGATCAACATTCCGGATACCGTGGGTTACATGACGCCGGATGAGTTCGGTGCTCGCATCCGCGAGCTCATCGAGCGCGTGCCCAATGCGGACCGGGCCATCTTCTCTGTTCATTGCCACAATGATCTGGGGCTTGCCGTGGCCAATTCCCTGGCGGCCATCGAGCAGGGGGCCCGTCAGGTGGAGTGCACGATCAACGGCCTGGGCGAACGGGCCGGGAACGCGGCGCTCGAGGAGATTGTCATGATCCTGCACACGCGCAGGGATCGCTATGATCTGGAGACGGGCATCGATACGCGGCGCATCGTGCCCACCTCCAAGCTGGTCTCCCAGATCACGGGCATGCCGATCCAGCCGAACAAGGCCATCGTGGGTTCCAATGCGTTCGCCCACGAGTCCGGCATTCATCAGGACGGCGTTCTCAAGCATCAGAAAACCTATGAGATCATGACGCCTGAATCGGTTGGATGGACGACCAACCGCATGGTCCTGGGCAAGCACTCCGGCCGGGCGGCCTTGCGCTCCCGTTATCGCGAGCTTGGCATCGAGTTGGATGGCGAGCGTCTCGATGAGGTATTTGCCCGTTTCAAAAAACTGGCGGACAAGAAGAAGGAGATCTTCGATGAGGATCTCATGGCCATTCTCTCCGATGAATCCGAGACCGTGGCCGAGAGGGTCAAGCTGGTCAGCCTGCATGCGGCCTCCGGCACGGGCGATACGCCGGTTGCAGCCGTGGAGCTGGAGATCGACGGCGTGCTTCACAAGGCCACGGCCGAGGGGGATGGCCCCGTGGATGCCGCGTTCAAGGCCATCAAGTCGCTGGTCGAGCCCAATGGGGAGTTGCTGCTTTATTCAGTCAATGCGATCACCTCGGGAACGGATGCACAGGGTGAGGTGACCGTGCGCCTGAAGGACGGGGAGCGCATCGTCAACGGCCAGGGGGCCGACACCGACATTATCGTGGCCAGCGCAAAGGCCCTGATCGCGGCGTTGAACAAATTGCCGAACATGCATGCCCGTCAGGTGCATGCCCAGTACTCGGGCGTGTAGGCAGGCGTTTCTCGGGCCCGGACCTGGCGGTCTGTTGACCGGTTATCCGTGATGCTCGAGCTGACGCAGCCAGCCTTCCAGGAAATGGATGTTGAAATCGCCCTGCTGGAAGGCCGGATTGGCCAGCAGGCGGCGATGCAGCTCCTGGTTGGTGGTCACGCCAAGGATGGCCAGTTCATCAATGGCCCGCTGCATGCGTCGGATGCACTTTTCCCGCGTCCTGGCGTGGCCGATGATCTTGGCAATCATCGAGTCATAGTGCGGCGGGATCGTGTAGCCCGTGTAAATGGCTGAATCGACACGCACGCTTCTGCCGCCCGGCGCATGGTACAGCTCGATGGTTCCCGGGCATGGGATGAAGCGGAACGGATCCTCGGCATTGATGCGGCACTCGATGGCATGGCCGTTCAGCGCGATGTCTTCCTGTTTGAAATCAAGCGGCTCTCCGGCTGCGACGCGAATCTGCCATTCGATCAGATCGATGCCGGTGACCCATTCGGTGACCGGGTGCTCGACCTGGATCCGGGTGTTCATTTCTATGAAGTAGAAAGACTTGTCCGGGTTCATCAGAAACTCGATGGTTCCCGCGCCGACATAATCGACCGCGCGGGCCGCCGCCACCCCGGCTGCACAGATCCGTTCGCGCGTCTCGCCATCAAGGAACGGGCTGGGGGCTTCCTCGAGGATTTTCTGATTGTTGCGCTGCAGCGAGCATTCGCGTTCGAACAGGTGAACGATGTTGCCGTGCTTGTCGCCCAGCACCTGCACCTCGATATGTCTCGGCAGCTCGAGAAACTTTTCGATGAAGACCGTGTCGTCACCGAAGGCTGCGCCGGCCTCCCGCTGGCACATGCTGAAGGCGCTCGCCAGGGCGGCCTCGCTGTGCACGACCTTCATGCCCCGTCCCCCGCCGCCTGCCGAGGCCTTGACGATGACGGGGTAGCCCGCCTCGCGGGCCACGATCTTGGCTTCGTCGATGCTGCTCACGGCCCCATTGGAACCCGGAACCAGGGGAACGCCCGCCTCCTTCATGGCCTGTTTCGCCTTCACCTTGTCGCCCATGATGCGCATGGCCTGCGGTGACGGTCCGATCCAGTTGATGCCGCTGGCCATGACGATCTCGGCAAAATCCGCATTTTCGGCAAGGAAGCCGAAGCCGGGGTGGATGGCCTCGGCGTCCGTCAGTTCGGCCGCCGCCATGATCGAGGGAATGTTCAAATAGGATTGGCTGGATGGTGCCGGGCCGATGCAGATCGCCTCGTCGGCGAGACGGGTGTGCATGGCGTCCCGGTCGGCCTCCGAATAGATGGCCACGGAGCGGATGCCGAGCTCACGGCATGCCCGAATGATGCGGACTGCGATTTCGCCGCGGTTGGCAACAAGAATCTTGTGAAACATGTTTCCTCCCGATCAGCGCGGCGTAATGACAAACAGGGGCTGGCCGTATTCGACAGGAGTGGCGTTCTCGACGAGGATTTTCTCCACGAGGCCGTCATACTCGGCCTCGATCTCATTCATGAGTTTCATGGCCTCGATGATGCAGAGCACATCCCCCTTGCTGACCTTCTGTCCTTCCTTGACGAAGGGTTCGGCGTCCGGGCTCGGTGCACGGTAAAACGTGCCGACCATCGGCGACTTGACCAGGTGCGCTTCATCAAAGGCTTCCTTTTTTGCCTCGCTTTCCTGGGGTTGGGGTTCTGCCGGCGCCGCCGCTACCGGCGGTTGGGTTGCTGGCGCCGGGGAAGGCGTGGTCTGACGCGAGATGCGAACGCAGGTTTCCCCCTCGGAGACCTCGATTTCCGTGATATCGGAGTTTTGAAGCAGATTGATCAACTTGCGAATTTGGGAAATGTCCACATCAGGCTCCTGTTTGCTGTTTTAGGTGGTGTGCCATGCCGCGCAGCGCGAGCGCATAGGATTGGGCGCCAAAGCCGGCGACGACACCAATGGCGATGTCCGCGAGCAGCGAACGGTGTCGGAAACTTTCGCGTTTGTGAATGTTCGACAGATGAACCTCGATGACGGGCCTGCGCACGGCAAGCAGGGCATCGCGGATGGCGATGCTGGTATGCGTGTAGGCGCCGGGGTTGATGATGATGCCATCGGCGGCGGGTTCCTCAAGCGCGCATTGCTGGATCCTGTCGATGAGCTCGCCCTCATGGTTGCTCTGGAACGTCGTCAGCTCGCAGTGCAACTGGTCGCCCAGTTCCAACAGCATCGTGTTGATATCGGCCAGTGTGGAGGCTCCATAATGGCCCGGCTCCCGCATGCCCAGCATGTTCAGGTTTGGGCCGTGCAGCACGAGGACGTGGTAGGTGTTCATGACGCCGTGCACGTCCGCCACTGGCGGGCAAGCATGTTCAGTTCCGCATCATCGGGCGTCTGACGGAGCAGAAGGTCAAGCATGGCCAGGGCCTCCGTGTGCTCCCCCTGCTGCCAGAGCAGCTTGGCCAGCCGCAATGAGGCAGGCCTATCTGCGCGGCCTTGCTGCCGCCTTTTCAGTTTCAGGGCGATGGTTGCGCTGTTGATGCCCTCCTGGATCTTGCCCAGATCCCTCTGGACATGGGCGAGCATCTTCCAGCCGAGAAATTCCGTGGGCGCGAATTCGAGCAACTCCTGCAAGATGCGTTCCGCATCCTCGAGCCTGCCCTCGCCGATGGCCTCTTCAGCCCTTGTCAGACCATCCGTCACGCCACACCAGTTGACCGGCTTGGGCACGACGGTGTTGGGTGATCCTTCCGATGCTGCTAGCATGCCCGTCACGCTACGCAGCCGACTTTTGACGGTCAACCAAGAAGAGGGTGAAAATGGCCTGGTTCCGGGGCCGTCTGACAGATCCTTGCCATGGGGCGTGCATGCTTGGTGAGTTCCGAGGGAAGCTAGAATGTCGAAGGAAATCGCAATCGATCTGAACGGCGAGAGACGGCGGGTTCGGGCTTCGACGGTGGAAGAGCTCGTCCGGGAGCTGGGCCTTGAGCGCCGGATGATCGCCGTCGAGCGCAATCTCGAGGTCGTGCCCAAGAGCGCGTATGCCACCACGGTGCTGTGCGAGGGCGATCGCATCGAGATCGTGCACATGATCGGAGGCGGCTGAATCCGGAAGGGGTGCAGCCAGGTTGCGTTGAACGGGAAGGAGTTTGCCGTATGTCGGAAGACATGTTGAAGATTGGAAGCTATACATTCAGATCGCGCCTGATTGTCGGGTCGGGAAAGTACAAGGATTTTCCGACGACCAAGGCGGCCACGGAGGCCGCCGAGGCGGAAATGATCACGGTCGCCGTGCGACGCGTGAACATTACCGACCCCGGCAAGGAGAACCTGCTGGATTACATTGATCCCAAGCGGTATGTCATCCTGCCCAACACGGCGGGCTGCTTCAATGCCGAGGACGCGGTGAGGACTTTGCGTCTGGCCCGGGACGCCGGCGGCTGGGATCTGGTCAAGCTTGAGGTGCTCGGGGATACGGAAACGCTGTATCCCAATGTCGTGGAAACGCTGAAGGCGGCGGAAATGCTCGTTGCCGAGGACTTCCAGGTCATGGTGTACACGAATGATGACCCCATCGTGGCCCGGCAGCTTGAGGAAATTGGATGCGTGGCCGTGATGCCCCTGGGCAATCCGATCGGCTCCGGACGCGGGCTGGCCAATCCGTTCAACATTCGCGTCATCAAGGAGCGGGCCAATGTGCCGGTCATCGTTGATGCCGGCATCGGGACGGCATCGGACGCGGCCAAGGCCATGGAGCTCGGCGCCGATGCCGTGCTCGTGAATACGGCCATTGCCGAGGCTCGGGATGAGGTGCTGATGGCCCAGGCCATGCGGGATGCCGTGCGCGCCGGACGCAAGGCCTACCTCGCCGGACGCATGCCCAAGCGGGCCTTTGCATCGGCTTCCAGTCCGACCGAGGGCTACATTTGGGATTGACTGCGGCTCAACTGAAAGCAACAAGGGACATGGCACATGAAACTGAAAAATGACTTGTTTTTGCGCGCATGCCTGCGCCAGGACGTGGAGAGAACGCCGGTCTGGATGATGCGCCAGGCTGGGCGCTATCTGCCCGAGTACCGGGAAACGCGTCGCCGGGCCGGCGGGTTTCTCGATCTCTGCAAGAATCCCGAACTTGCCTGCGAGGTGACGGTTCAGCCGATTGATATCCTCGGAGCGGATGCAGCCATTCTGTTTTCGGATATCCTGGTCGTGCCCGAGGCCATGGGCATGGAGCTTACGTTCGGGGCAGGCGAGGGACCGAGGTTTCCGCAGCCGATCCGCTCCAGAAGGGATATCGAGCGCCTGCCGGTTCCGGATCCCGAGGAGAAACTCGATTATGTCATGGCCGCAGTCCGGGCCATTCGCAAGGCGTTGAATGGGCGCGTGCCGCTGATCGGCTTTTCCGGCAGCCCCTGGACCCTGGCCACATACATGGTCGAGGGCGGCGGTTCCAAGAACTTTTCCAAGGTCAAGGCCATGATGTTCAATGAGCCTTCGGCCATGCATCTGTTGCTGGAGAAGCTTGCCGATAGCGTCGCCGCCTATCTCAATGCCCAGATCGCCAATGGCGTGCAGGCCGTGCAGATCTTCGATACCTGGGGAGGGATCCTGACCACGAGGGATTACAAGGAATTCTCCTTGGCTTACATGCAAAGGGTCATCGAGCAACTGCAGCGCGAGAGCGAGGGGCGGCGTGTTCCGGTCATCCTTTATACCAAGGGTGGTATGGGCTGGCTTGAGGCCATGGCCGACGCCGGCCCCGATGTCGTCGGACTGGACTGGACCATCGATATCGACAAGGCGCGCATGCTCATCGGGGATCGCGTGGCCCTGCAGGGGAACATGGACCCGACGATGCTGTATGCGAAACCCGAGCGGATTCGTCAGGAGGTCCGGGATATCCTCGAGAAGTTTGGTCCGCACAATGGCCATGTGTTCAACCTTGGTCATGGCATCACGCCGGACGTGCCCAAGGAGCATGCCGTGGCCTTCTTCCAGGCCGTGCGGGAGGAGTCGCCGCGCTTCCATCGCCGCTAGCCGGACGAGCAGGCCCGGGGCGTGGCTGCTATAATGATGGGTAAGCCAGGCCATTCCCCGGGAGTGGCCGATGGAGGTGGAAGCATGTGCAAGCGAATCGTTTTCTGCATCCTGGTTGGGTTGTCATTGATCCCGCAGGCCTGGGCGGGGGACAAGGGCCTGGTGGGGGCGCTGATCGGCGCCGGCGCGGGCGCCGCCATCGGGCATGCTGTCGATCCGACGGGCGGTTCGGGCAAGGGCGCCCTGATCGGGGCTGTCGGCGGTTATCTGATCGGATCGCAGATGGACTCCGGCACCGATGTGCCTCCTCCCGAGAAGCGGACCCTGCGCAAGATCGCCCAGAACTGCGACTATGCCTATGAACTGCTTGAGGAGTCCCGCCGGGTCAAGGACAAGGAGCGCCGCGTTTATCTGTTGCAGAAGGCCGTGCGCTGGTGTCCGGGCAGCCCCCGTCTGCACAATGACCTTGGGGTTGCCTATTACCAGCGTGGCCGGGCGTACGATCGCCGAAGATCGAGCGAGGAGCTGAAATACGCCCTGAAGCTCGCCCCGGATTACCGTACGGCCAAGCTCAACCTGCAGCGCATTCAGAAGCGCTGAGCAGCCGGAGGGATGCGCTGCTGAGGGCGCACTCCATGGAACAGGTTTCCTGACAGCCCCGGGGCCAGCCGCCGGCCCGGATGTTTCATGTGATTGCGAAGGGATGGCGCCGGATGAGCAAGGTCGGGGCGCGTATGCAGGCAAGAAGCATGGCTGACGCTTCAAATTCCGGCGCATGGTCATCATGAAGAATCCGGGCTAGGCTGCGGCGTCATGTCATGGTTTACGGCGTTTTTTCTGGTTTCATTGGGCTTGATGCTGCTGGTCGAGTTCTGGCTTGGCTGGCGACAGGGGAAAGTCCTGCAGGCTCATCGCTCGATCGTTCCCGAGCCCTTTTCAGGGGCTGTCGGGCTTTCGGAGCACCAGAAGGCCATTGATTATGCCAGGGCCAAATTGAGCTTTGGCAGGATCAGTCTGCTCTGGTCAAGCGCATGGCTGCTGCTGTGGACGCTGGGTGGAGGCCTGAATCTCATCGATGGCTGGATGCAGACCTGGCTGGGCGGTCGCCCGCTGCTGGCGGGCATGGGCTTTCTGATGCTGTTTCTCGTCCTGAGTCATTGGCTTGACGCGCCGCTGGATGCCTGGCGGACATTCGTGATCGAGCAGCGCTTCGGTTTCAATCACATGAAGCCCGGCATGTTCTTCATGGACCTGTTCAAGCAGACATGGCTGCTGGTGCTGTTTGCCGCGCCTCTGTCCCTGCTCGTGCTCTGGATCATGCAGCAGTCATCCGGCCTCTGGTGGGTCTGGGCATGGCTTGTCTGGAGCGGATTTACGATGTTGATGATCTGGCTTTATCCGACCCTGATCGCCCCGCTGTTCAATCGCTTCGAGCCCCTGCCCGAGGGCAGGCTTAAATCAAGCATTGAACAATTGCTCAAACGATGCGGCTTCAAATCCAGCGGTCTGTTCGTCATGGATGGCTCCAGGCGCTCCGGTCATGGCAACGCCTATTTCACGGGTTTCGGCCAGGCCAAGCGCATCGTGCTGTTTGATACCCTGCTGGAGTCGCTGAACGATGAGGAGGTGTGTGCCGTGCTGGCGCATGAGCTTGGGCACCATCACCATGGGCACGTCAGGAAGCGGCTTGCGTTCATGAGCGCGCTCTCCCTGGTCGGTTTCGCGATGCTGGACTGGCTGGCGGGCGCCCCCTGGTTCTATGCCTCGCTGGGCATGGCACATGCTTCCGATGCCGCGGCCCTGGCCTTGTTCGTGTTGATTGCGCCCGTTTTTGGATTCTGGCTGGCCCCGGTCACGAATGGCCTTTCCCGGCGCCATGAATTCGAGGCGGACGCCTATGCCGCAGAGAAAACCTCCGCCGCCGCGCTGGTTTCCGCGTTGGTCAAGATGTACCGGGACAATGCCGCTCCCTTGGTGACGGATGCGTGCTATTCCGCCTGGCATGATTCCCATCCGCCTGCGCCCGTGCGCATCCGCCATCTTCGTTCCCGCGCGGAGGGCCTGCATGGCTGACATCGAACTGCTTTCGCCCGCCGGCACCCTGACCTCCATGCGTTATGCCTTTGCCTATGGGGCGGATGCCGTCTATGCCGGCCAGCCGCGTTATTCCCTGCGCGTCCGCAACAATGAGTTTGATCTGGAAAACCTGAGGCTGGGCATCCGGGAAGCCCACGCGCAGGGCAAGAGGTTTTTCGTGGCCAGCAATCTGTTGCCGCACAACAACAAGCTGAAGCGCTATCTGGATCACATGGAACCGATCATCGAGATGCGCCCGGATGCGCTGATCATGGCCGACCCGGGTCTGATTGCCATGGTTCGCGAGCGCTGGCCCGACATGCCCATCCATCTGTCGGTGCAGGCCAACACAATGAACTGGGCTGCGGTCGGATTCTGGCAATCGGTTGGGATTTCGCGCGTGATCCTGTCCCGTGAGTTGAGCCTTGACGAGATCGAGGAGATACGCCAGCGGTGTCCCGACATCGAACTGGAGGTCTTCGTGCATGGCGCATTGTGCATCGCCTATTCGGGGCGCTGTCTGCTCTCGGGCTATTTCAACCATCGTGATGCCAATCAGGGCACGTGCACGAATGCCTGCCGGTGGGACTATGCCGTTGAAGAAGTCATGGAGGACCCGGCCGGCGATGTGATTCCGATCAGGGACCTGAGCGCCATGAATGCACAGGCTTTTGCCGATGCGGGCGGAATGCGTCGGCATCCGTTGGCCGATCGCGTCTATGTGCTTGCAGAGCCGAACAGACCCGACGAGCGGATGCCCATCTTCGAGGATGAGCATGGCACCTACATCATGAACTCGAAGGATTTGCGCGCGGTGCAGCATGTCGAGCGCTTGGTGCGCATCGGCGTGGATTCACTGAAGATCGAGGGCAGGACAAAATCGCATTACTATGTCGCCAGGACGGCGCAGGTGTACCGCCGGGCCATCGATGATGCACTGGCCGGAAGGCCGTTTGATGAGACGCTGATGCAAGAGCTCGATGGCCTGGCCAACCGGGGCTACACGGATGGCTTCTATACCAGAAAGCGCGCCCATGCCACGCAGAACTACGAACATGGTGGCTCTGCATTTGTTGCCGCTCGCTTCGTCGGGGAAATCTTGGCCTATGAGGCCTCATCGGGTTGGGCCACGGTGGCCGTGAAAAATCGGTTTGCCGTTGGGGATTGCATGGAGCTGGTCAGTCCCGCGGGCAATGCGAGGTTTGTGCTGGAGGCCATGGAGGCGGCTTCTGGAGGCGCGCCGATGCAGGTTGCCCCGGGAAGCGGCCATGTCGTTCGCATTCCGTTGCCGACTAGGGCGGATGCCTATTCGCTGCTGGCCGTTTGTTTGTGAACGGCGGCTTCCCTTGAATCCGCAGGAATTTGATGCACAGTTCGCGCCCGACTCAGCATCGCGAAAACAAGGGAGACGTCATGAAGATCACGAGAACGGTATTGATGGAGAAGGCCAGGGCCATGGGGCTCAAGGGGCTTTCGAAAAAGAGAAAGCATGAGCTCATTCATGCCATTCAACTGGCCGAGGGCAACAGGGACTGCTTCGGGCGCATACCTGATTGCGGCATTGAGGATTGCCTGTTTCGAGAGGAATGCATCTGACGGATAAGAGGAGACCTTCGGGTCTCCTTTTTTGATGCTTTGGCACCAGGCCCTGGATGGAGCAGGGCTCTTCGTGGCCATGGTCCAGCCGGCCGTGCGATGCTGGTGAAGGAGCGGCATCTGTCTGGTATGCATGCATTGGCTTCCACCCACACCCGTGTGTCGCCGACGAGGATTTCTTCCCGGCGAGAACAGCATGATTTCCTTTTCAGACAATGACTTGCGCGCTTTTCCTTATTGGCCGACAAGTCCATGATGAAAATTCTTTCATTTCACGCTTGACATTTTTTAAGATTTATTTTGAATGCACCTTTGCAAAGATGCACAGGTGATGCATCTTATATCTGCGCGCCATGGCGCAAGAACATGGGAGGTCTCCATGGGGAAAAGTCGATTGCTTTTGACATTCAGCAGCCTGATGGCTCTTGCTCTTCT
>WFOK01000070.1 GCA_015488115.1 Mariprofundaceae bacterium | reverse complement strand
TTTGATTGGCGGTGGTCTCGCTTCTGGTTTTTCATGCTGCGCATGCCTTGCTGATTTCTGGGTCTCGCAGCAAATCCATGTTCAGGTAACGTTTCGTTCCCCATTGCGTGCCGGCAATATGTCGCAGGCGTGCCGCGGCCAGCATCAGGGCTGATTGGCCATCCGGGAACGCGCCAACCACACGGGTTCGTCGCCGAATCTCCCGCATGATCCGTTCCAGCGGATTGTTGGTCCGAATCCGACGCCAGTGTGAGGCAGGGAAGGCATAGTAGATCAGTGTCTCTGCAATACTTTCCTCGACCCGGTCTGCAGCTTCACGCAAACGCATGGCACGCAGCTTATCCACCACAGCACGGGCCTTGGCCTGAGCCTGCTCGTCCGCTGGGTTGGATCAATCCCTTGGCTGGAGTGCTGCGTAATGTGCGTCCATCGGGACTGTGTCAAGAGAGAGAACGAGATTTTGCCGCCTCATGGGGGTAGGATGCCGGCCGAAGTTCACTGCCAGGATGAGGTTCTATGACGGAAAATCGGAGAAAGATCTACAGCATCACGGACGCCCCCAAGCTGGACAAGACAGCCGAGGGCCTTGTCAATGGCATCCAGCGCCATTATCTGCGCACGCTGGGCCAGCATACGGCCAGCACGTCCAACCATTATCGCTACCAGGCGCTGGCATACTCGATTCGCGATCACCTCATGGAGAACTGGAAAAATACGAAGGACGCCTATCTGGAAAAGGATGGAAAGCGGGCCTATTACCTTTCCCTGGAGTTTCTCATGGGGCGGGCGCTGAGCAATGCGGCCCTGAACCTGGGGCTTGAACAGCAGGCCAGGGAAGCGCTGCACATGCTCGGCATGAGCTATGAAGAAAAGCTCGAAATGGAGCCGGATGCCGGGCTTGGCAATGGCGGGCTGGGCAGGCTTGCCGCCTGTTTCATTGACAGCTGCGCGACGTTGCAGTTGCCCGTGACGGGGTATGGCATCCGCTACGAATACGGCATGTTCCGCCAGAAGATCGAAAATGGCTATCAGGTGGAAGAACCGGATCACTGGCTTCGCAACGGGCACGTTTGGGAAATTGAGCGCCCCGAGTATACGCAGACAATCAAGTTTGGCGGACGCAGCGAATGCTACCATGACGATGAAGGGCGGTTGCGGTTCCGATGGGTGGATACACAGGACGTACTGGCCGTACCCTATGATGTCCCCATTCCGGGCTATCAGAATGGAACGGTCAACACCCTGAGGCTGTGGAAGGCCGCCGCCACGGATGAGTTTAACCTGGGCGAGTTTAATGCGGGCAGTTATCCGGAATCCGTGGCTGCCAAGAACGAGGCGGAGCAGATTTCGCTGGTCCTGTACCCCAATGATGCCAGCGAGAGCGGCAAGGAATTGCGCCTTCGCCAGCAGTATTTTCTCGCATCGGCAAGCTTGCAGGATGTCATTCGCCGCTGGGTGGCCGTCCATGGTCCGGATTTTTCGGAGTTTGCCGACAAGAACTGCTTCCAGCTCAACGACACGCATCCGACCGTGGCCGTGGCCGAGCTGATGCGCATTCTGATGGATGAGTTTCACCTTGGCTGGGATGAAGCCTGGTCAATCACGACAAGGACCATGGCCTATACGAACCATACGCTGCTCCCCGAAGCGCTGGAGCGTTGGTCTGTACCGCTTTTTGGCCGATTGTTGCCGCGCATCCTGGACATCATCTATGAGATCAACGCCAGGTTCTTGTCGGACGTCGCCAAACGCTGGCCCGGGGATACGGACCGGCAGCGCAGGATGTCCATTATCGAGGAAGGCCCCGTGCAGCAGGTGCGCATGGCTTATCTGGCCCTCGTTGGCAGCTTTTCGGTCAACGGCGTGGCCGAGTTGCATTCCAGTCTGCTCAAGAAGGGATTGTTTGCCGATTTCCACGAGATGTGGCCGGAGAAGTTCAACAACAAGACCAATGGCGTGACCCAGCGTCGCTGGCTTGCCCTGTGCAATCCTTCCCTGGCCAGCCTCATCAGCGACACCATCGGTGATGGCTGGATCACGGATCTTTCACAACTGAAGAAGCTCAGGCCCTATGCCGATGATCCCGCGTTCCGGGAACGCTGGTATCAGAGCAAGCGCCAGAACAAGTTGCGCCTGGCCAGAAAGGTCGCCGAGGAATGCGGCGTCGAGTTTCCCGTGGATGCCATGTTTGATGTTCAGGTCAAGCGCATTCATGAATACAAGCGGCAATTGCTGAATGTGTTACACGTGATTCATCTGTATGACCGCATCAAGCGCGGGGACATTGATGACTGGACGCCGCGGTGCGTGCTCATCGGCGGCAAGGCCGCGCCGGGCTATTACATGGCCAAGAAGATCATCAAGCTGGTCAACAATGTTGCCGACGTCATCAATGGTGACCCTGACGTTGGCGATTTGCTCAAGGTCGTGTTTTTCCCGAACTATCGAGTGTCGGTCATGGAGATCATCTGTCCGGCGGCGGATCTATCCGAACAGATCTCCACGGCGGGTAAGGAGGCGTCCGGCACGGGCAACATGAAATTCATGATGAACGGGGCGTTGACCATAGGGACCCTGGACGGGGCAAACATCGAGATTCGCGAGGAAGTGGGAGAGGAGAACTTCTTTTTGTTCGGCCTGACCGCTGAACAGGTCGAGGCGCTCCGGCCAAATTATGACCCCAATGCGATCATCGAGGGAGACGATGACCTGAAACGCGTCATGCGTCTCCTCGAATGCGGCCACTTCAATCAATTCGAGCCGGGATTGTTTGAGCCCATTACGGCATCCATACGCAGCCCCCATGATCCGTGGGTCGTGGCAGCCGATTTCCGCAGTTATGTCGAGGCCCAGAAGGACGCGGCAAAGGCCTATCAGGACAGGGATCGCTGGTTGCGCATGAGCATCTTGAATACGGCCTGCAGCGGAAAGTTCTCCACGGATCGCACAATGCTCGATTACAACCGGGATATCTGGAAGCTGGAGCCCATACCGCCGAAACAGCGATGAGGAGCCCGGGCGGCCATGTTGTTCCATGGCCGCCCGAGTTCGCGGTTTATTTGACCAGAACCTGAATGCTCTGGCTAAGCTCCTTGCCATAGGAGACGTGATGACCGTCCGCAAATTGAAGGGTCAGGGTATGCTTGCCCGGCGAAAGCTTCAGGGTTGTCTCGTGCTGGCCCTTGCCGAAGTGAAGGTGCCTGTCGTCCTTGGGAACGATTTCGCCCTTGGGCACAAACGGGCCATCGATGATGATATGAAAATGGCCAGCATGTTCATGAACCTCGCCAGCTGGCTCGATCCTTAGCCCCTCTGCACCCATGATCACCTTGGCTTGAGCTGGGATGGTTGCGCCGTCGGTTGGTTCGATGAAAAAGACCCGGGCATTGCCGGCCATGGCCGAAGACGCGCTGAGGAAGATGCCGGCCAGCATGCCGGTCAACAGGCGCCTGTAGGGATGTTGCATGGAAAAACCTCCTGAATTTGTGATTGCGGATGACTATCCAATTTATCGGTGCAATTGGCAAGGCTGCGCATTACGCTTGGCTGCCATCCGGATGCCGGATATCGAAAAGGAGAGCATGCATTGATCGAACCCGAGCGTTTCAAGAGTTCCGCCTATGTTCGCGTGCTTGATGAGCAGGCCAGCGCCCTGCAGGCGCTCGTCAGCAAGGGCGCCGAGCAGGTCATGCGCGAGGCCGCCGAGCGCGGGTATCCGAATGAGGCCTGCGGTCTTCTGGTCGGCAGGCTTGATGATCAGGGATGGCATGTCGATGCGGCTTATGAGGTGCGCAACATCAATGAAGCGCGTGCTGCTGACCGGTTCGTGCTGGATCCAGAGGGCTATCAGCGGGTGGACCGCATGGTGAGGAGAACGGGACAGGAGATCATCGGCGTTTTCCATTCGCATCCGGACTGCCCTGCCAGACCGTCTCCGACGGATCTGGACAACGCCTGGGAGTCCTTTCTCTATCCGATCGTCAGTGTTGATCGTGGTTGCGTCCACGAGATCCGTTACTGGTCCCTCAATGCAACGGGGAAGCGTTTTCAACCCGTTCCTGTCAGGGCATCGTGATGAAGTACCTGTCGGTCTTGTCCGGATTGACCTGCTTGCTGATTGGAGCCTGTGCCATGCATGGACAGCAGCCGGAGCCGGCCGCGAAGCCAGGGCATGGGGCCGGGGAGGCTAGGCTGGACTCGTTCAGCGCGGATTACCTCTATCTTGCGGCCCAGAGCGCCATGCAGTCGGGCAATCCCGGCATGGCCATCCAGTTGCTGCGGGAGGTGGTCAAGAAGGATCCGGAGGCTGCTGTCCCCCGGCTTGACCTTGCCTCCATGCTGGTTCAGGCAGGCCAGCTCGATGAGGCCGAGCGGCATCTGACAACGCTGCAGCATGCTGCTTCCCTTCAGGGCGAGGAAAGGGCGCGCGCCCATATTCTTTACGTCAGGCTGCTCGCCATGCGTGGCAACCTGGGGCAAGCCTTGCAGGAACTCGATGTGCTGCAGAAAGAGTTCCCGGACCTGGAAGACGGCTACCTGCTCAGGGCCCAGATTCAAATGCGACGCCAGCGCATGGTCGAGGCGCTGGCCGCGATGGATGAGGGGTTGCGCCACCATCCGGAATCCCCACGGCTGTTGCTGGCCAAGGCCCGTCTTCTGCTGGGCACGGGCAATGCTTCCTCTGCCGAGGCCGTTCTGCGCTTTCTGCTGCGGAAGGAACCCGACCATGTGCAGGCCACCTTGATGCTGGGTGATATCGCGATCCAGCGCAAAAGAATGGATGAGGCCGAGCGACTCTATCGCGATTTTCTGACGCGCAATCCGCGTGCTATTCCGGTGGGCATGGCCCTCGGCCGCCTGCTGGTCAATCAGCAGCGCCGGGCCGAGGCCATTGAGGTGTACCGGACCATGGCCGCAAAAAGCGGAGATGCACCGATGTTGCTGAAAACGCTGGGCATGCTCTACATGCAGGAAGGTGACCATGCGGCGGCGGAAAAGGCCTTTCGCAAGGCTTATGCCCAGACGGGCAAGGATGACGAACTCGCCTTTTTTCTCGCATGGAGCCTGGAGCTGCAGGGACGCCTGGACGAGGCACGTCAGTGGTATGCAAAGCTGAGCGGGAATGCGCCACACTATGTCGATGCCCAGCTCAGGCTCAGTGTCATCGACGTTCGGCAAGGTCGTCCAAAGCAGGCCGAAAGGCGCCTGCGTGCCCTGCTTCGTTCCCATTCGGAAGCATGGAAGGCATGGGACTTGCTGATCGGTTTGCTTGTGGACCAGAAGCGCTTCTCGGATGCGTTGCGGGAAAGTGAGGAGCTTGTTCGCAGCGAAGACGTTCCCAGCGAGATTCTGTACAGCAGGGCCATTGCCCTTGAGGCCCTGCATCGCTATCGGGAGATGGAAGCAACGCTGCGGCGCATCCTGCAACGGGATCCCGATCATGCTGAGGCCCTGAACTTTCTGGGCTATTCCATGGCCGACAGGGGCGTGAACCTCGAGGAGGCCGTCGAATTGATCAAGCGGGCCCTCAAGATTCGTCCCGAGGATCCATATTATCTTGATTCGCTGGCCTGGGCATGGTTCAAGCTCGGGAAGATCCGCAAAGCCCTGCCCATTCAACGCAAGGCCGTATCGCTGCGGGGCGATGATCCGGTCATGTTCGAGCATCTGGGCGATATGCTTGCCGCAGCGGGGGAAATCGAGGAGGCCAAGCGCGCCTATCGAAAGGCGCTGGAGATGGACACCGACCATGCTGACGAAATCAAGAGAAAAATCCGGGCGCTGAAATGACGATGCGCTGGTTGGCGGCATGTTCATGGGCGTTGTTGCTCCTGGCCGCCGGGTGCGCCCATGTGGTCAATGAGCAAGCAGCCGGGGGGATCGGGCCCTACAGCTCCGTACATGGCCGCCTTGCCGTCATCATGCCTGGCAAGCGATGGCAGGTGATGCTGGACTGGTTTGCCGAGCGCCCCGAACGGGGGAGCCTGAGGCTTGTTCATGGGGCAACCGGTCGCGTCATTGAGGTACGATGGGAGCAACCCGAGGTGTTTCTCAGGGATTCGGTCGCCCCGCGGTGGCAGCCGGTGAGTCTGGATGCGCTTGAACGGCAGGGGATCCTTCTTCCTCCCTGGGAACTCGCATCCATTCTTTTGGGGCGCATGCCCGATGATTTTCATGCACATGGGCACCTCCAATGGGACGCGCGCAGGAAAGGGGCTTTGTTGCGCATGCAATGGGAGCCTGAACATCGCAGGCTCTCCCTGACCGACATCACGCACGGTCGCCGTATCGTGCTGTTTTTGCAGGATGCATCATGAAGCTTCCTGCACCTGCGAAGGTGAATCTTCATCTTTCCATTACGGGTCTGCGCGCGGATGGCATGCATGAACTGGATACGGCGTTTGCCTACGTCGACGCCATGGATGAACTGGAGCTGTATCCTGATGACCGGTTGGAGGTTTTCTGCGATGTCCCCGGCCTTGGCGGGAAACGGAATCTGGTTTTCAAGGTGCTTGCCGCGTTTCGCGATATCCTTGGCACGTCACAGGGGCTTAAGGTCCGCGTGAACAAGCACTTGCCGCTTCAAGCCGGCCTTGGAGGCGGGTCAAGCGATGCTGCCACGGCGCTATTGGCAGCCAATGCGCTCTGGCGTGCCCACTGGAGCAGGGATGAGCTCATGGCGTTTGCCGTGCACCACGGCGCGGACATTCCCTGCTTTCTCTTTGGTCAGGCCAGTTACGCCACTGGCGTCGGTGATCGACTCGTGCCCTATGAGGGCGCGTGGCCGGAGGACTGGATCCTGCTGGCTTGGCCCGGGAGCGGGGCCTCGACCGCGTCCGTGTTTCGCCATTACGATGCGCATCTTGCGTTGACCCCCGGCAAGTCGCTGGATACCATGCGACCCGCTCGTCGGCTGGGTTCCAATGAACTGGAGGATAGCGCCGTGGCAGTCAATCCGTCGATCGGTCTTCTGCTGCAGGAACTGCGGCGGCGCTCGCGCCATGCATGGATGAGCGGCAGTGGTTCGGCCTGCATCGGTCTGTTTGATCAGCGGTGTCTGGCCGAACAGGTGGCGCGGGAGATGCGCTCCCTGGGCCTGTGCAGTTGGGTCCATGTCGGGCGACTGATGCGTCGGCATCCCGTGCCGGAGCTGATTGAAAAATGGGGCGTAGCCAAGCGGTAAGGCAGCGGGTTTTGATCCCGTCATGCGCAGGTTCGAATCCTGCCGCCCCAGCCAGTTAGGTCAGGAGATATGGGTTTTGGCACTAGGCCAAAGCGGGAGCAGGCATGATTCATCGAAAGCTGCGTCTTTTTTCCGGAACATCCAATCCGCCGCTGGCTCAGGCCATCAGCGAAGCCATTGGAACACCTCTTGGCGATATATCCATACGCCGTTTCTCGGATGGGGAAATCTACCTCCAGTACGGCGAGACCATTCGCGGCAAGGATGTGTTCTTCATCCAGCCGACATCGGCGTTGGCCAATACGAACCTGATGGAGTTGCTCATTGCCATTGATGCGGCAAAGCGCGCTTCCGCGCGCCAGATTTGTGCCGTGACCCCGTATTTCGGCTATGCCCGGCAGGATCGGAAAAGCAGTGGGCGTACGCCGATCACGGCAAAGCTGGTCGCCGACATGATCGAGGTTGCTGGCGCGACGCGTGTGCTGACCATGGATCTTCATGCGGGACAGATTCAGGGCTTCTTCAATATTCCTGTCGACAACATCTATGCGGCTCCGCTTTTTGCTCGCGACATCCAGGAACGCAATGAGCTGGAGAAGGTGACGATCGTCTCTCCGGATGTTGGAGGTGTCGTTCGGGCCAGGGCGCTTGCCAAACGGCTGCATGTTGACATGGCCATTGTGGACAAGCGCAGGCCTGCGCCCAATGAGGCTGAGGTCATGAACATCATCGGTGATGTGGAAGGCAAGCATTGCATTCTCGTGGACGACATGGTCGATACTGCCGGCACCCTGTGCAATGCAGCGCATGCGCTCGTTGAACGCGGCGCCTCCAAGGTGACGGCCTATGCGACACATGGGGTGCTTTCGGGCCCAGCCGCCGACCGACTGGAGGCGACGGATTCGCTTCATGAGCTGGTCATTACGGACACCATCCTGCAGCCGGATCGTATCCTCAAGCTTGGCAAGGTCCGCATTCTGTCGGCGGCTCCGTTGCTGGCGGAAACCATCACTCGCATCTACGACGCCCGTTCGATCAGCAGCTTGTATAATTGATGACAGTCTCTAGACTGCGCCGCGCGCCGATGAGGCGTCACCGTCACGGGACAACCCGCCGGTGGATCACTTCGAGGAGGTCATCATGAGTCATACGTTTGTTCTGGAAGCCGAGCTCAGGGAAAGGACCGGCAAGGCTGAAGCCCGTCGTTTGCGCAGACAGGGAAGGGTTCCTGCGATCATCTATGGGGGCGACAAGCCCGACCTGCCGATTTCGCTGGAGTTTTTTGATATCACGAAGAAGCTGGACGATGAGCGTTTCCACACGTCAATGATCGAGATCAAGGTCAAGGGCAAGCGCGGCAAGCAGACGGCGCTGCTCAAGGCGGCCCAGTATGATCCGGTCAAGGACATGGTGACCCATCTCGATTTTCAACGAGTTTCGGCTGCCGAAACGGTTCAGATCGAGGTGCCAGTGCATCCGATCAATCACGAGAAATGCCCTGGCGTAGTGGCAGGCGGATTGCTGGAGGTGGTTCGCCATGTGCTGGATGTCGAGTGCCGTGCGGACTCGATTCCGGAAGCCATCGAGGTCGATTGCTCTTCGCTCGATCTCGGCGATTCGGTCCACATTGATGATATCGCGTTGCCGGACGGTGTCACGGTTCCTCATGATGTCAACTTCACGGTCATCACCATTGCCACGCCTTCGGCGCTGAAGGGCGGGGCGGAGGCCGTGGAGGAAGCCGAGGAAGGCGAGGCCGAAGCCTGATCTTGATGGCCGTTGATGAAGCTGCTGGTAGGCCTGGGTAATCCGGGGCGTCAATACGCTCGTCAGCGGCATAACGTCGGTTTCCGTTTTCTTGACTGCCTGGCTGAGACGGAGGCGCTGGCGTTTTCGTCAGCGCCCCGTTTCCGGGCCGAGCTTTCCGAATGGCTATGTGGCAATCGGAAGGTTTTGCTCGTCAAGCCCCAGACCTTCATGAACCGTAGCGGAGAGGCCGTTGGCGCCCTTGTTCGCTACTATGATCTGGCCACCGAGGACATCGTTGTCGTTTATGACGATCTTGACCTCGCTCCGGGGAAGGTTCGCCTGAGAAAGGGCGGTGGGCATGGCGGCCACAATGGACTGCGTTCCCTCAACCAGCATCTCCCCGATGCGGGCTATACCAGGGTAAGACTGGGCATTGGTCGCCCGCCACCGGGGCGCGATGTCACCTCATGGGTGCTGGGAAACATCACAGCGGACGAGAAAGCCCGTGAAGACAAGGTCTTTGCGGCGCTTCTGGAGGCCTTGCCAGGCATACTTGCCGGGGACTTGGCTGGTGCATCCAACAGCATCCATCTGAAATTACAGGAGATATGAAATGGCTTTGAGTATCGGCATCGTTGGGCTGCCGAACGTGGGCAAGTCCACGCTGTTTAACGCGCTGAATGGCGGTGGCGCGGAAGCAGCCAATTACCCCTTCTGCACGATCGATCCAAACGTTGGTGTTGTGCCGGTGCCGGACCCGAGGCTCGATGCCCTTGCAGCAATCGTCAAGCCGCAGGCGATTCAGCATGCCGTGGTCGAGTTTGTCGATATCGCTGGCCTGGTGGCCGGCGCGTCCAAGGGTGAGGGTTTGGGCAACCAGTTCCTGGCCAACATCCGGGAATGCGCGGCCATCGCCCATGTCGTTCGATGCTTTCCCGATGAGAACGTCACCCATGTGGCCGGGCGCATCGATCCCTTGGGCGACATTGAGGTCATCGATACCGAGCTGATGCTCAAGGACATGGAGACGGTTGAGAAGGCATTGGCGCGGGCTGGAAAGCAGGCCAAAACAGGCAACAAGGATGCGCTTGCGCGCATTGCGCTGCTCGAGCGCGTGCAGACCCGGCTTGAGGAAGGCGTGCCGCTGAGGAGACAGGGGCTTGATGCGGAGGAGAAAGAAGCCCTGCGCGAGCTTTGCCTGTTGACCATCAAGCCGGTGCTGTACATAGCCAATGTTGATGACGCATCCCTGCCGGATGGCAATGAATACGTTGATGCGGTGCGTGGCTTTGCCCGTCAGGAGGGGGCGGGCGTGGTTGTGGTCTGCGCCCAGATCGAGGCTGAACTGGCCGAAATGGACGAGGCCTCCCGCGCCGAGTTTCTGGAGGATCTTGGGCTCAAGGAGCCAGGGCTCAACAGCGTAATCCGGGAGGCCTACCATCTGCTTGATCTGATGACTTTCTTTACTGCGGGGGTGAAGGAGGTGCGCGCATGGACGATTCGCCGGGGAGATACGGCACCCAAGGCCGCAGGTGTCATCCACAAGGACTTCGAAAAGGGGTTCATCCGTGCCGAGACCATTTCATACGAGGACTTCATCGCCTGCGGTGGCGAGGCCAAGGCCAAGGAAGCGGGCAAGATGAGGTTGGAGGGCAAGGATTACGTCGTGCAGGATGGCGACGTCATGCACTTCCGTTTCAACGTCTAGCCCGGATTTTTCATGTGATCGCGCATGGATGGCGCCAGATGAGCGAGACCGGGGCGCGCATGCAGGCGCCGCGAAATGCAGGTGTCCATCTTCAAGTCATGCGTCCATGCCGATGCAACCCCTTTTTTGTGCTTCGACATTTCAAATCCCGGCGCATGGTCATCATGAAAAGTCCGGGCTAGGCAGGCGGTGTGCACGAAAAGGGGGCAGCTAGCAGCTGCCCCCTTCGTTCATGATCCCTGGGTGGCCAGCCAGCGTTCAGCGTCAAGAGCCGCCTTGCAGCCTTCGCCTGCACTGGTGACGGCCTGACGGTAGACCGGGTCGGCGACATCACCAGCGGCGAAAACGCCCTCAATCGAGGTCCGCGTGGATTTCCCCTTGGTGATGATGTATCCGGCCTCGTCCATCTCCAACTGGTTGCCCAGAAAGTCGGTGTTCGGCTTGTGCCCAATGGCGATGAATACGCCGTGAACGGCTAGTTCCTCAATGGATCCATCCAGCGTGGACTTCAGCCTGACGCCAGTCACGCCCTGATCGTCGCCCAGGATCTCATCCACGACCCTGTTCCAGGCAATATGGATGTTTGGCGTGGCAAAAAGGCGCTCCTGCATGATCTTTTCGGCGCGGAGCGCGTCCCGACGGTGGATCAGGGTGACCTTATTGCACAGGTTGGCAAGATAAATGGCCTCCTCGACAGCCGTGTCTCCGCCGCCGACAACAGCGACATCCTTGCCGCGATAAAAGAAGCCGTCGCAGGTTGCACAGGCAGAAACGCCGCGACCTGCAAACCTTTCCTCACTGGGAAGACCGAGGTATTTGGCGGATGCTCCGGTGGCGATGATCAGCGCGTCACAACTGTATTCCGTTTCTTCGCCCTTGAGGTGAAATGGTCTTTTCCGAAGATCGGCCTGGATGATGTGGTCCCAGATGATCCTTGTGCCGAAGCGCTCCGCCTGCTCCTTGAAATCCTCCATCATCTGCGGTCCCTGGACGCCGTTTTTGTAGCCGGGATAATTGTCCACATCTGTCGTCGTGGTCAGCTGGCCGCCTGGCTGGTGGCCCTGAATGACGACCGGATTCAGCCCTGCGCGCGCAGCATAGATGGCTGCCGTGTAGCCGGCCGGTCCGGAACCGAGAATAATGAGTCGATGATGCTCGATGCTGCTCATGGGGTCCCTCCAGAAATGAAGCCGCAGCATAGCGGTCATGCCGGCGAATGGGAATGATCTAGATGCCTTCCGCGAAGTGAACCCGTGAGGAGTCGGCAAAGACGGGTGTGGTCAGGTATTTTTCTCCGCCATCCGGGAAAATCATGACGATTTCCGCTGGCCGGCCAGCCTCGGCCATCTCCTCGGCCACGATAAGCGCGGCGGCCAGGGAACAGCCGCAGGACTGACCGCAAAGAATGCCTTCCTCGGCCGCGAGCCTTTGGGTCAGGTCATAGGCTACATCGGTGGCGATGCCGATTTTCCTATCGTGGACACTTGGGTCATAAATACCGGGAACGATGCTGGACTCGATATGCTTGAGCCCCTCGATGCCATGAAACGGTGAGTCAGGTTCGGCAGCGATGACCTGGATATCGGCATTGACCCGCTTGAGGAAGCGTCCGGTGCCGACCAGTGTTCCCGAGGTACCCAACGATGCGACAAAGTGAGTGATCCGTCCCCTGGTATCTCTCCATATTTCCGGTCCGGTTGACTCCTCATGTGCACGAGGGTTGGCCGGATTGTTGTATTGGTCCGGCTTGAAATAGCGTTCAGGGCATTCCTCGTAGATGGAGCGGGCCTTCAGAATGGCTCCATCGGAGCCCTCAAGCGGGTCGGAGAAGATCAGCTCGGCGCCAAAGGCGCGGCAGATGCGCTTGCGTTCGTCGGACACGTTGCCGGGCATGACGAGTCGAACGCGGATGCCCAGCACGGCGCCGATCATGGCCAGCGCGATGCCCGTGTTGCCGCTCGTTGAATCGAGAATGATCTTTTCGCGGGACAGCCGGCCACTTGCAAGGCCGTCACGGATCATCCACAGTGCCGGCCTGTCCTTGACCGATCCACCGGGATTGAATCGCTCAAGCTTGGCATACAGCCGGATGTTTTCGGGAAGATGTGCCGTCATGCGTTGCAGGCGCACAAGCGGCGTCCCACCGATCAAGTCCAGGATTGTGCCGATTTCAGGGCTGTCAGCAGCTTTTTTCATGATGCGGAACACTGGAACAAGCGGAACCACTTGCCAAGTAGCGGCGGGCCTCATCAAGGGTTTCGAAGGGCCAGGTGCCATTGGACTCCTCGAGCAGGAAGTGGCGTAGCCTTTGCGCGTCCACGCCTGCCAAGCGCAGTTGCCTGAGTTCGGCAGAGCCGTGCCTTTTGGCCAGGCGCTGTCCACTGGTGTCTCTGATCAGGGGATGATGCAGATACACGGGCGAGGGAAGGTCGAGCAGGTATTGCAGAATGCGGTGAAGCCCTGTTGAAGGGCGCAGATCCTCGCCACGGATCACATGCGTGATGCCTTGGTGGGCGTCATCCATGACCACGGCGATGTGATAGGAAAAGACGATGTCCTTGCGACCGATGACGAGGTCATGATCGATGTCCGCCGCATGTCTCCGTCCATGTTCGTCCAGCCAGCACAGCCCATCGGGAAGCAAGTCGCTCAGGCGAGTGCTGTCGAGACGCCATGCATGCGGCCTGAACTGCATGAGGCGTTTTCGCTCATGGGGGCTTAGGTGTCGGCAGGTTCCAGGATAAGTGGAAGTTGGCCTTTCATGCGGAGCGCTGGCCGCCCGGCGAATCTCTCGCTCGATGTCCCTGCGGGAACAGAAGCAGGGATAAATGACGTTTTTTTCCCGCAGGGCATGGATGGCGGATTCATAGACATCCAGGCGCTCATGCTGAAACACCGGCTCGCCCTGCCAGCGGATGCCAAGCCAATGCAGGTCCTCGAGCATGCCCGAGACGAAATCCGATCGGCACCGTGTATGATCGATGTCTTCGATGCGAAGCAGCAACTCGGCGCCATGCTTTTGCGCCCATTGCTGACAGATGAGCGCGGAGTAGGCGTTGCCCACATGAAGATGTCCCGTGGGACTGGGGGCAAATCGCGTCCGCAGCCTTCGCCGTTTCATGCCTCGTTGGTCACCGGGGTTCTGGAAATGGTCGGAGGAAGGAACAGTTTCTGGCCTGGTTTGAGTCGGTCCGGCCGCGTCAGCACCTTGATTTCATCGCCGGCCTGAAGAACGAAATCATCATGCGGAATTTCGGTATGGTCATGCCGGATGATGGCAATGGGCTGCACCCCATGGGCGATCCGGACCTGACCCAGCTTGCATCCCACGAGCGGGGACTCCTGCTCGATCACCCGTGATTCATGGACCAGTCGGCGACGGTAGGCCTGATCCGTCCAGTAAGTGTAGGTATAAGGCTTGCCAAACAGGCGCCTGGCCTGCAATTGGTGAATCAGCTGGGCATGCTTGTGTTCGTCTCCTTCCTGGAGGGCCACATAGATATTGGGAATGTGAAAGAATTCGCTGGCGAGGCGAGCGATGTGCAGGTTGTGGTCCGAGGAGCCCGTCATGACCAGGATCGAGCCGATTTCCTCGGCATGGACGATTTCCAGATAGATCGGATCCAGGGCATTGCCGCGAATGGCTTCGAAGCCCGAACGCTGCAGGCTGGCGATGACCTCTGCGTTGAGGTCGAGGAAACGCACTTCCCTGTCTTCGCCAAGCACCCGGCCGACTTCCGACCCCATCTGTCCACCGCCGACAATCAGCACCGATCGTTCATCGGATCCGGCGACGTTCAACGCGTTTCTCAGAGGAGCTGCGATCAGGCTGTAGAAAAGAATGGAGGCAATGATGATGATGTAGACGAGCGCGAGCAGCATGTCGCTGCCCTTGAACCCTTGGTCATGGAGCACGATCGCAAACAGCGAGGTGATGGCCGCAGCCACGACGCCGCGCGGCGCCATGCCCGCGATGAAGAGCATCTCATTGCGCCTGATCCGACTGCCAATGCAGGACAACAGGGTCGTGACCGGACGGGCGGCAACCAGCAAGATCACGAAGATGATGATGCCTTCCCAGAGATAGCGGCGCACAACGGATAGATCAAGGTCGGCCGCCAACAGCACGAACAGGACGGAAATGAGAAGCATGGAAAGGCTGCCCTTGAAATGTCGCAGTCGTTGAATATCCGGCAGGTCGAATTTCTGTAGATAGCTTCCTGCAACCAGCATGGCCAGAAGCCCTGCCTGGGCGCTGATCTGGTCGGCAAGCAGGAACAGCCCCCAAGACCAGGCCAAGGTCAGGATCGAGCGGCTTTCGGTTTCCTGCAGCCATGCCGATCTGAGCAACCATACGAGAAGATGGGTGCCGATCAGGCCAACGGCTGTTCCAATGGCCGCCTTGAACAGGATGTTTACGGCGATGTCGCGGGGGGGCATGGCGTCAGCTGAAAGCACGAACTGCAGCATGACGATGGACAGAATGGCGCCGAACACGTCGATGAGCATGGCCTCGCCGGTCAGGATGTGGCTGACGCTCCGGGACAGTCGCAATTGCCGGACGATGGGCAGGATGACCGTTGGGCCACCCACGGACACGAGCGCGCCGAAAAGCAGCGCCAGTCCGAGGTCCATGCCCGCAAGATAGTAGGCTGCGCCTCCGGCAAAGGCCATCGTGACGGCGGGACCGAACAGAACAAGACGCCCGACGATCCATCCATTCTCTCGCAGGGCTTTCAGGTTCAGGCTCAGCCCGCCTTCGAACAGGATGATGGCCAGTCCAAGTTCAACGAGAGGGTGAAGGGCCGGCTTGATGCTTTCGACATGAAGAAGATGCAGCCCGAACGGACCGAGGGCCATGCCTGCAATCAGCCACAGCAGGATGGCGGGAACGCGCATTCTTGTCGCCAGCATCTGGGCCGAGATGGCTACGAGGACAGCAATGACGAAAGCCGAGGTCGGGTTGGCCAGTTCCGGAAACATCGGGCGCAGCCTGCCGCTGACATGGATTCCCAGCAAGAGGGATTTTGACCATGAATCCTGCCGGATGCAGTGCTAGCATGCGTGCCCTTTTCGGATGATCGGAACCAAGGAGGCATGATGTTTCAAGCACAGGAAAGGCGTAGCGTCTTTGCTATTGCAGGCATTTACGGCCTGAGGATGCTCGGCCTGTTTCTGATTCTTCCCGTTTTCGCCTTGTATGCCGAGACCTTGAAGGATCATACCCCCATGCTGGTTGGCCTGGCTCTCGGCGCCTATGGCCTGACCATGGCCCTGCTGCAGATTCCGTTCGGCTGGCTGTCCGACAGGATTGGTCGAAAGCCGGTGATTGCGGCTGGTTTGATGATCTTTGCTTTGGGCAGCGTTGTTGCAGCACTGGCTGATTCCATTTGGTGGATCATCATCGGGCGTGCGCTGCAGGGGGCCGGGGCCATTGCCGCTGCGCTGACTGCTCTGTTGGCTGATCTGACCCGTGAGGATGTCCGCCTGCGCGCCATGGCCGTCATTGGCATGACCATCGGCATGTCCTTCACGGTTGCCCTGATCCTCGGCCCCTGGATCGATGCTCTGATTGGCGTGCCGGGGATTTTCTGGGCCACGGCCGTGCTGGCCCTTGTGTCCATCGCCGTCCTTTATCTGGTTGTTCCAACTCCCCGCCAGACCATCCGGCACCGCGACGCCGAGGCCGTTCCCACGGACTTTCGCCGCATTCTAGGTGATGCGCAATTGTTGCGGCTGGATTTTGGCATCTTTGCCTTGCATGGCGTCATGACAGCCATGTTCGTGGCCCTGCCATTTGTCCTTCGGGATGGGCTTCATATCGAATCGCTTCACCATCCCTGGGTCTATCTGCCGGTGCTTGTCGTGGCCATGGCGGTCATGGTGCCGTTGATCATTCTGGCCGAAAAACGCGGGAAAATGAGGGCGGTGTTCCTGACGGCCATTGCAGGCGTAATGCTGTCCGGGCTGATGCTCGGCTCGTTTCATGAGGGCCTGACTGCGGTCATCCTCGGATTGTTTGTCTTCTTCGTTTCGTACAATGTGCTTGAGGCCACGCTACCCTCGCTGATTTCCCGCATGGCGCCCATCGATGCCAAGGGGACGGCCATGGGCGTGTACTCAACCTCGCAATTTCTGGGGGCCTTTTTTGGAGGCTCGCTTGGTGGATGGATGCTCGGCGAACACGGCGTTGGCGGCGTGTTCTATGCCTGCGCGGCCCTCATGCTGGTGTGGTTGCTCCTGGCCTGGCATCAGCGCATGCCGGCCATGAAGTCGTCTCTGATGGCCCATGTGGACGGGAAGCGCGTTGTTTCCGCCGAGAGGCTTGAGCGCCGGCTTCTTGAGCTTCCAGGTGTTCATGAGGCAAGGGTAGTGCCAGAAGAGAATGCGGTTTTTCTGCGGGTTGACAAGCCGTCGTTTGACGAGAAGCGGTTGGCAGCCTTGTTGTCCGAGGAAACCGGGGAAGGGGATGAGCATGATGCATGAGCATTTTCGTTCGGGTGGCACGGTGTTGCTGATCGTCATGGATGGCTGGGGGCTTGGTCAGGGTGGGCCCGAGGATGCCGTGGCGCAGGCCGATACCCCGGTGTTTGATCGTCTGTGGCGACACTTTCCGCATACGGCGCTTCGTACCCATGGTCATTATGTCGGATTGCCCAATGAAAAGGATCTCGGCGGTTCAGAGGTGGGGCATCTCACGATGGGCGCCGGCAAGATCCTCGACCAAGGCCCGACCCGCATCAACAAGGCCATTGCCGACGGCTCATTTTTTGAATCCGAGGCCCTGAAGACGGTCATGCGCGTTGGAGAATCGGGCGGAACCATTCATCTGCTCGGCCTGATCTCCGATGGCAACATCCATTCCCATCTGTCTCATTTCCGGGCGCTGATTGATCATGCGTTCGAGCGTGGCATCAAGCGCCTGCGCGTACACGGGCTGCTGGATGGCCGGGATGTCGGTGTGCAGACCGCTCAGAAGTATGTCTGCGAACTGGAGGAGGCGTTTGCTTTCGTCAACAGTCATGATGGCTTCGACTATGCCTTTGCAACGGGTGGAGGCCGCGAGCGCATCATCATGGATCGCGATCGGGACTGGAGCAAGGTCGAGGCCGGGTGGAACGCCATGGTCCATGGAAAGGCGAAATACCGGTTTCATTCCATGATGGAAGCGATTTCCTATTTTCGGGCCCGTGATCCGTCGCTTGTTGATCAGGACATGCCGGGCTTCGTGATTGTTGATGCCATGGGCCGGCCCAGAGGCAAGGTCCAGGACGGCGATGCCGTGATCATGGTCAATTTCCGGGGTGACCGCGCCATCGAGATCACGGAGGCCTTCGAGCTTGACGATTTTGACGGCTTTGACCGTGGTCGCAGGCCTGATGTCACTTTTGCGGGCATGATGGTCTACGATGAGGACCGAAATCTGCCGCATCTGCAATTGGTCGGCCCGACCAAGGTGGAGCGTCCCTTCGGCAGGCGCATCCTTGAGCTTGGCATACGCCAGTTCCGCCTGACCGAGACCCAAAAATATCCGCATGTGACCTTTTTCTTCAACGGGGGTTATCGCGAGCCTCTCGACCCTGAAATGGAGGATTACATTCTCATTCCCTCTGACCGAGGGGTGTCTTTTGCCGATGCGCCGGAGATGAAGGCTGCCGACATTGCCGACAAGGCCGTCGAGCTTGTGCGCTCCGGGCACTATGGCTTTGGCCTGATCAATTTCGCCAATGCGGACATGGTTGGCCATTGCGGAAAGATCGAACCGGCCATCCGCGCCGTGGAGGCGGTGGATCGTGCTGTTGGCCGCATCATCGAGGCCCTTGAGGCCACGGGTGGCTATGCGCTGATCACGGCCGATCACGGAAATGCCGAGCAGATGCTTATCGAAAGGCCCGATGGGTCCGCCGAAGCCTCGACCAAGCACTCGATCAATCCCGTACCCTGTATCTTGTATGATCCTGGGTTTGACGACAGTTACAGACTTCGTCAGGCAAGTGGGGATGAGCAGGATTTGCGCGCCACGCCAGGCTTGGCCCACATCGCCGCAACACTTTTTGAGATGATGGGCAGGGAGCCGCCGCAGGACCTTTTCCCTTCCCTGATAGAGCCAAGCTCCTGATCCATCGGCTTTCGCCCGCCATTTTCCCCTTGGCCCCTGTCGAGTAAGCTGGGGCCGAGGAGGCTTGATGGTGGATCTCGGCAGATGGATTGGCAGCCTGGTATCCGTTGGTCCCCAAGGGCAACTGGTTCGGGATGGGTGGGCTGGACTGGTGGCAGGTGCCCTGCTGATTCCCCAGGCCATGGGTTTCGGCATGATGCTTTGGCAGCCCATCGGCATTTCCGCTGCCACGGCCGCGGCTTCAGGCCTGTTGGCGGCAGCCTTTCTTTCCCTGAGTTCCGGGCTTTCAAGGGGTACCCTTGGCATGGTGTCCGCCCCGACGGGACCGACGCTGGTTCTGCTCTCCGGTCTGGTCAGCGCGCTTTATGCGTATGATCCGGATCCGGCTGCGTTGATCACGGGCGTACTGGCAACGATCTTTCTGGCCGGCACCTTTCAGGTGGTGATGGCACTGCTGCGTCTTGGCCATCTGGTCAAGTTCATTCCCTATCCCGTCGTTTCCGGATTCATGACCGGCACGGGCCTGTTAATGCTGGAATCGCAATGGCCGCATGTTCTCGGTGACGGTGCAGACCTGACCATGTCGGAGGGCGGCTGGGTGCCGGCTGCAACGGTTGCCATCACCCTCTTCTGCACCCATTGGGCACAAAAACGCGACCTCCCCATTCCCGGCCCCGTGGTTGGCCTTGTGGCCGGCATGGCCTTTTTCCATCTGATGGCCATGGACATGGTCGTCCCTTCATCATGGTTCGTCGGCCGGCTTCCAGGGCTGGAGGCCCCGGGTCTGGCGATCTCCTGGATACAACTGCCTTCCATTTCCTGGGAACTCGTTCTTCCCTCGGCCATGGCCCTGGCCGTGCTTGCCTCGCTGGATACGTTGCTGACCTCCGTGGTGGCGGACCTGTCCACGGGCAGCAGGCACTCCTCGCGAAGGGAACTGCTTGGTCAGGGCTGTGGACACATGATGTCCGCGCTGTCGGGCGGCATGGCTGGTGCGGGAACGACGGGCGCGACGCTTGCAGCCATTCAAAGCGGTGGCTCTCGTTATGCAGCCTTGATGGCTGCAGGGGTGATCGCACTGGCTTTCCTGCTTGCGGGCAGGGGGGCAGCCTGGCTGCCGGTCAGTGTTCTGTCTGGCATCATTATCCATATCGCCCTGTTCAACCTGCTGGATCGAGATATTCTGCTATGGCTGAAAACGCGCCGGGCGAGAATGGATGCACTCATTGCCTTGGTCGTGACCGGCGTGACGCTATGGCTCGATTTGATGAGCGCGGTCGGATTGGGCATTGCCCTGGCCATGATCGAGTTCATCCGTACGCAGGCCCAATCGGCCATCATCCGCCAGCGGTGGAATCTGCACGAGCGCAGCTCCATGCGCAGGCGACGGGAAGGGGAGCGCCAGGCACTTGCCGAGCATGCGGAGTCTGTCGTCGGATATACACTGCAGGGTAACCTGTTTTTTGGCACGGCCGATCATCTACTGGAGAAGATCATGCCGGATCTCAACAGGGCTGATTTCATCATTCTGGACATGCGTCGCTTGCACCAGGTGGATCTGACCGGTCTGCGGTTGATCGAGCACATGTGCGGCATCATGCGCGAGAGGGGAGCGGAGCTTTTGCTTGCGCACCCTCCCAAGTCCATGGGTCTGGTTAAGCGCAAGGGGCATCGCCACGAGCGGCTGATGCCTTATCATGAGCATGTGCGCCTGAGGACGTTTGCCGATGCTGATGCGGCGCTCGAATATGCGGAAGACCATCTTCTGGAGCGGTTGGGCTTTGCTCTGCTGGAGGCGGATGCGGCCATCCCCTTGGGAGAAAGCAGTCTTCTGCAGGGCTTTTCCAGGGAAGAGCGACAGATTCTGGAGGGATATTTCGAGATTCGCTCCTATCCGGCAGGTGTTCCGCTTTTTCAGACCGGCGATCCAGGGGACACGCTCTATGTGCTGTTGCGGGGCGATGTCGAGATTCGCATTCCCGGCAAGCGGAAAAGAAGAAAACGCATTGTCGTGACCCGCTATGGGCCCGGCATGGCCTTTGGAGAAGTGGCCTTCTTGAATCCGGGGCCACGCACGGCTGATGCGATCGTTGTCCGGGCAAGCGAGCTTGCCCTGATATCAAATCGGAGTCTGCAGAGGCTTTGTCGCAAGCATGCTACGCTGGGCATGCGCCTACTCATGGCGCTGGGGCATGAGATAAGCCGAGATCTTCGCGCAGCGGACAGCCGCATTCGTCATCTGGTTGAAGATTAAGGCTGGGCCAAGCGGTGCTCATGGAAAGCCTGCCAGTCCTCCAACGAGCGGAATTCGATGCCCAGTGGCTTGAGCAGGCCATCATGAATGTCATAGATGACGCCGAGAATGTTCAGCGCCTGGCCACGTTTCCAGGCCTCGCGAACGATCGTGCTGCTGCAAAGATTGTGCACCTGGGTCTCGACATTCAGTTCCGCCAGTCGGCGGCTGCGCGCTTCCCGATCGAGCGCAAGCAATTCCTTGCAATGTCTTCGAAAGACCATGCGAACCTGGTCAATCCAGAGATCGACAGGCTGAATGCCGCTGTGTTCAAGCGCGGCGCGGATGCCGCCACAGCCATAGTGACCACAGACGATCACGTTGGGGATCTTCAGTTCATCGACGGCATATTCGAGAACGGCCAAGCAATTGAGATCATTGGTGGCGAAGACATTTGCGATGTTTCGGTGCACAAAGATCGAGCCCATCGGAAGGCCGACCAGTCTGTCAGGGCCAACGCGTGAGTCGGAGCATCCGATCCACAGCACCTCTGGACTTTGCACCTGGGCATGTCGTCTGAAGAAATCGGGGTCGGAGTGACGAATTTCGTGCGCCCATCTCCGATTGTTCTCGAGCATTTGCTGGATCGTGGTCATGGCTGATGTCGCTGCATGAGATGTGTTTCCACGCTCAGCCCTTCAGGCCAGAAGGGCTTCGATTTCCGCATGCGTATATCGCCGCGGGAGGCGTGCCCCAAGCTGGGCGACAATCTGGGCTGCGGCATGACTGCCCAGGTGTCCCGCCTGCTGCCAGCTCAGGCCGTGTGTGATGCCATAGAGCACACCGGCTGCGTACATGTCTCCAGCCCCGGTGGTGTCCACGGCCTCGACCGCGACCCCCTCGATCGGAATCAGCTGTTCTTCATGCATGATGATGGAGCCACGGCGGCCAAGCGTCAGGGCAACGTTGGCACAGTGCCGGTGCAGCTCATGCGCACAATCGATGGGGTCCACATGCCCGGTTAGGGCCTTGGCTTCCTGTTCGTTGCAAAACAACAGGTCCACGGGACCTTCAATCAGTGAAATGAAATCGTCGCGGCACAGGTCAACAAGAAATGGATCGGAAACGGTCAGGGCAATGTGAAGATGGTGCTTTTGAGCCAGATCGATGGCCTTCAGGGCTGCGCGCCGGGTGGACGGGCCGGCAAACAGGTATCCCTCGATATAGACATAACGGGAGCGGGAAAGATCCTGCTCATGGATATCCGTTGCATCGAGCGTTGCCGAGACACCAAGATGGGTCAGCATGGTGCGCTGTGCATCAGGGGTGATCAGCACGACACAGGTGCCTGTCGGACCATCGGCAGATGCGACCTCAAGGGCGATCTGAAGGTCGCGCATCTCTTCGAGGTATCGCCGGCCAAAGTCGTCCTTTCCGGTTTTTCCCGCATAAGCCGCGCGTCCGCCAAGGTCGGCCAGGCCGACAATCGTGTTGGCCGCAGATCCGCCCGAACAGTAATGAACGGCATGGTTCGACAAGGCCTGCAGAACCTCCTGCTGTTTTTCCGGTTCGGTGAGGGTCATGACGCCTTTTTCAATGTTGTTCTCCTGCAAGAACTCGTCGGTGCAGTGCACCTGAAGATCCATGATGGCGTTGCCGACGCCATAGACATCAAACTGCATGCATAATACTCCTTGTTTATGACTGCCCTGCGATGCTCATTGATTCAATGGCTATTGTTGGCGCCGCCATGGCGCCGAACCAAGTCAGATCATTGCCGACATGGCTGATGCTGGTGAACATCTCGGGCAGCTTGCCTGCGATTGTAATGCCCTGCACGGGTCTGGAGATCTCTCCTTTCTCGATGAGAAAGCCCGCGGCGCCTCTCGAATAGTCGCCTGTGGTCGGATTAACGCCGAATCCGATGAGCTCGGTGATCAGCAAGGCATGATCCAGTTGTCGGAAGATGGTTTCCGGGGAAGCGTGGCCCGGCTGCCAGATCAAGTTGGAGGGGCTGACACCGATATCGCCTGTGAGTCCACGCCGGGCATGTCCGAGCGCAGCCTGCTTCAGTCGTTTGGCGGCATAGCGGTCCGCGAGAAACATGTTGAGCCGACCGTTTTCGACAAGCTTGCAGGCCCGGCAGCGGGTCCCCTCGCCATCAAACAGCCTGTTGCCCAGGCCTTGGGGATGGTCGGGCTGGTCCTCGATGTTCACGAAGGAAGGAAAGATGTGCTGGTGGAGCTTGTCGGCAAGAAATGACCGTTGTTGCAGCACAGCTCGTCCGTTGATGGCCGAAAGGAGGTGGCTGCCGAGGGTTGTGGCCGTGCGTGGCTCAAAGATCACGGGCAGGGCGCAGCTATCGATGGGGGAGGCACCAAGGCGGCGAACAGCGCGTTCGGCAGCCTCCCGGCCGAGATCCGAGGGATTGCGCAGCATGCGTTTGTTTGGAGCCCGATGCCAGGAATGATCTCGTTGCATGGTCTCATTCCTGCCGGCGATCACGGAGATGGCCAGCGCTGCCTCTGAGCGTGAATAGCTGCCGGCAAAGCCATCTGATGACGCGTAGGCGATATGGTGCAGGCCAAATGAGGATTCAGCTCCATCACTGTTCGTGATGCCGGGATGGGCAAGGGCTGCCTCCTCGCATTGAAGGGCGGCCTCCTTGGCACGGTCGAGATCCCAGGGTGACTGGAGCGGATGACTGTGTTCCCATTGCCTCAGGCATTCGGCGTCCGGATGCTCGGCTCCGACTGGTGGCACGGCATCCGGATCCGCCGTGGCAATTCTCGCCATGGCCAGCGTCTGTTTGGCCAACTCCCTCAAGCCCTGGTCACTCAGGTCGTCCGTGGAAGCCGTGGCAAAGGATGGTCCGCTCGGCGTCATGACGAAAACGCGCAAGCCCACGCCATGGTTTTCCTGGCGTTCAATGGACTCCACCATGCCACGCCGCACGCAGATGGAGGTGTCGTCAGATGCGATGATCATGGCATCCGATGCATAGGCACCAAACTGTTGGGCAAGTTCGACGGCCTGGATGGCGAGCCCTGTCAGTTGCTTGCGCGCATCGGCGTAGGTTGCCGGCTCTGGACTCATTGGACCTTTGTTCCTCCAACGACAAGTTCATCGATGCGAATCGTGGGAAGCCCCACGCCGACGGGCACATTCTGACCGGCCTTGCCGCATGTTCCGACCCCCGGGTCGAGAGCCAGATCATTGCCGATCATTGAGACCTTCTTAAGTACTTCGTGACCGGAGCCGATCAGCGTGGCTCCCCTGACCGGAAACTGGATCTGACCCTTTTCCACATAATAGGCCTCCGAGGTCGTAAAGACGAACTTTCCGGAGGTGATGTCCACTTGGCCGCCTCCGAAATTGACGGCATAGATGCCGCGCTTCAGGGAGGAAACAATGGACGAGGGATCATCCTTGCCTGCCAGCATGAAGGTGTTGGTCATGCGAGGGAGGACAGGGTCGGCGTAGGATTCCCGACGCCCGTTTCCGGTGCTTTCCATGCCCATGAGTCGAGCGTTCTGCCGGTCAAGCAGATAACCGGTCAGGATACCGTCCTCAATGAGCACGGTGCGTTGGGTAGGGCTTCCCTCATCGTCCATGTTCAATGATCCCCGACGGCGCGGAAGGGTGCCATCGTCAATGACCGTGACGCCCGGAGCGGCAACGCGCTTGCCGATGCGTCCGGCAAAAACCGATGTGCCTTTGCGATTGAAATCGCCTTCCAAACCATGTCCGACCGCTTCATGAAGCAGGATGCCCGGCCACCCGGGCCCAAGCACGACAGGCATGGCGCCTGCCGGAGCCTCCCTTGCTTCGAGATTCAGCAATGCAAGGCGTACGGCTTCGCGCACATAGTGCTCGGCCCTGCCGATTTCAACAAGCTCCATCAGCGGAAAGCGTCCGCCGCCGCCGGCAGAGCCAGTTTCCCGTCGTCCCTTCTCTTCGGCAATGACGGAAACGTTCAGCCGCACCAGCGGACGGCGGTCATGAAACCATTCGCCATTCCAGCGGATGATGTGAATGTCCGAAAATGAAAAGGCCAGGCTGGCAAAGACCTGGACGATGCGAGGGTCCAGGCTGCGGGCAAGTTCATCGATGCGCTCCAGCAGTCGTTTGCGCTCTTCCCAGGCAATGGAAGCGGCAGGGTCCAGGTCGGGGTACAGTCGAGCGCTGGCCGGTGCGGCTTGAATGTGCACCGGACGCAGGCAACCGCCTCCGGTCGCAATGGCCCTGGCGGCCTTGGCCGTTTCAAGGATGGCCTGAGCATCCAGCCGGTCCGTGCAGGCATGTCCGCAGGCCTCGCCGCGAATCAATCGGATGCCGACCCCTTGCTTTCGCGAGGATGCCAGGTGCTTCACCCTTCCCTCCTCGAGAGAGATGGAGGCAGCACGGCCCTGTTCGATAAAGATGTCTCCATCATCGGCCTGGGCCGAGGCGATCAAATCGCAGGCCTGTTGCAGGGTTCTGTGCTCAATGGGCAATGATGACATTGACATGCGGGAGCAATCTTCACGGGAAGGCGCGATCGTCAAGTCCGGCATTCAACCGGCTTCCCGAAGATACAGGGCGTTCATCCTTCTGATAATCTGCGGCAGCACGTTGATGCGGGAACGGTCGAGATTCATGCGCAGACGAGGCAGGTGCGCGTAGGCAGTATCATCGTTCTTTGGCCAGCCGAAGACTTGTTCAATGCGACCGTCGGACAGCACATCAGAAAACTCCGCGTTCAGTCTCTTCAATGCATGTTCGGAAAGCGGGTTTAACAGGCGCAATAGGGTCAGATGACCGACATAGCGGAAGCTGTGGTAGTTAACATAGAAATCCCGAATGTAATCGACGGCCGCGTTGATACTGTCCGTATGCAGGATCAGGTGGTTGTCATCCGGGCTGATCAGATGGTCATGGGTCAGTCGTCTGAGCCAGGAATGGATGAAGGGGCCCCAGTAGTCATCATCCGGAGCGTCCAGCATAACAACGGGAATGGGCGGGTTGCGGCCCGTCTGAATCAGGGTCAGCGTTTCAAAGGCTTCATCAAGCGTGCCGAAACCACCGGGGCAGAGCACGACGCCGTCGCTTTCCTTGAGAAAGAACAGTTTCCGCGTGAAGAAATACTGGCAATAGAAATGGCGGGAAGAGCCGTCGACATAAGGGTTCGGCTTTTGCTCCAATGGCAGGTTGATGTTGATGCCAAAGGAAAAGTCGCGGCCTGCTCCTTCATTGGCTGCCTGCATCAAGCCTCCGCCGCCTCCGGTAATGACCATGAAGCCAGCTTCCTTAAGGGCCTTGCCGCATTCCCTGACATGCAGATAACGGGGATCAGACGGCGGAATGCGTGCAGATCCGAACACGGATACCTTGCGCACATTGCGATACGGCCTGAAGACCTCAAGACCCGTTCGAATTTCCTTCAGGATCCTGCTGACCATCTTGATGTCGGCCTCTGGCTGTTCGGTTCCGACCAGCCGGAGCGCTTCGGTGAGAATCAGCCGCTTGTATAGCGAGTCTCCCGCAAGATCCTCGAGAAGGTGCCGGGCATCATCCTTGAGAAAGTCCGGTAACTCATCGATGAGCGGGGGCATCCCAGGGGGTGGGCTGGTCATTTTTTCGGTGCCTCGATGACGATATCTATGCGGCGGTTCATTTCGCGTCCCTTGGCAAATTCGTTGGAAGCAATGGGCCGGACTTCTCCATAGCCCAAGGCTCGGAGACGCGAGCCATCGATACCCGCCCGAATGAGCGCATCCCGGACAGCCTCCGCTCGTTTGAGGGAGAGTTGCTGGTTCATTTTCAGATCTCCCCGGTTGTCCGTATGGCCCTCGATGCGAACGGAGCGCTCGCCATAAACCTCAAGTGCTTCTTTAAGATCCTTCATCAAGTCATTATATTGGCTGGATATTCTACTGGACCCTGAAGGAAACTTCAGGCCCTTGAGGCGTATCAGGATCGAGCCGTCAATATTGGCGTAGACCTCCGCCTCCTCTTTCCCAAAGATTTCGCGGAGCCGCTTCAACCGTTTGCTTTCAAAGGTCTCGCGCTCAAGCTTGGCCCTGAAGGCTTCCTTGAGTCCCGCCAGTTCCTGGCTGCTTGCCGCCAACCATTGCTGTCGCATGGCCTCGATCTCTTCCTGGTGCTTTTTCGCCAACCTCCTGATGGCACGTTCCCTGGCGATGCGCTCTTGCTCGATTTGCCGCTTGAGATCCCTGATTCCGGAAAAGATTTTCTCTTCCGGGATGTCGGCCAGTGGATCGCGTTTGTCGATGTCCATGCCGATCATCTCAGCGATCTTCAGCCTGAATTGCCGCTGTTGCTCAAACACGCTCTCGAAGCTGGCCTGGTCTCGCCGCAACACGCGGACTTCACGCGCAAGTCTTTCAGCGCGCTCGGCAAGGCGAATGGCATCGGCAGGGCGCGATGGAAGCTGCGGGCTTCGGTGAGCGATGAAGTCCAGCAGTTCCTGCAACTTGGCTTTCGCCATTGCATAGGTGTGCAGGGCGTAACGCTTGGCACCCTGGAATGCGGCACGGGAAAGCGTGCGCTTTGCGGCGTCGGCGAGCTCGGGAAGCAGGTTCTCAATGGCTCGCCGATAATGCATTTCCGCTTTCCTTGCGGCCTGTCCGCTGATGTTCAGTTTGCCTTCTTCCATGAACTGGATCGCGCGATGCAGCTCAGACTCTGCCTGCAGTTGATGAAGGGAAACGATGTCGTCGGGGGAGCGGGTGCGCTCCGGCAGCGCAGCCAGCGCCTGGCTCAGATCATGGCGCAGATCCAATAGGGATGCATAGCGGGACCGGAAGGTGTCAGCAGTACTTTTCGCCTCCTCGAATTTTTCGCGGGCCTTTTCAATTAGATCCATGCCATGGGAGGCGTCCCCATCGCTTCGGGCGCGAGCAAGCAGTGTTCTTGCCTGCTGGAATGCGTTTGGCGCGTACTGGGCCAGTCCCTGCTGTTCGAATCGGTCCATGTCCAGGGTCAACTGGTCGATATCAATATCCGCAGCCATCAGGCCGACCGGCAACATGAACAAGGCCAGCAGCATGGCGCATGCAGGCTTAATTGAGCGCAAGCATTCTCTCCAGGGCTACCTTTGCCCAGGACTTTTGGGGTTCAGGCACCGTGACCTGATGGTGTTCGTTGCTGTTGGCGGCAATGCTTTCCAGAGCGGCGCACAGATGCTGGGGATCAGTCCGGAACATCGTCGAGCACATGCAAATCGTGGGTGATAGGAACCATATGGGCTTTTCAGGATACTGCAGGCGCAGGCGGTTGACCAGATTCAGCTCCGTTGCAATGGCAAACTTGCTGCCCGGTTCGGCGTGACGGACGAAGCGGATGATGGCTTCCGTGGAGCCGACGAAATCTGCTTCCTGGCAGACTTCCCGCGAACATTCTGGATGGGCGAGTATTCGAATGTCCGGATGCTTCCGTCGCATGGCATGCACATGTTCGACCTTGAATAACTGATGGACGGAGCAGAAACCCTTCCATAGCAGGATGCGCGCGCGCCGGATTTCGTCCGCACTGAGTCCGCCCAAGGGCTGATGGGGGTCCCAGATGGCCATGTCATCATGCTCCAGCCCCATGGCGAAGGCAGTGTTCTCTCCCAGATGCTGGTCGGGGAAGAACAGGATCTTTTCGCGCTGCTTCCAGGACCATGCGAGCACCTTTGAGGCATTGGACGAGGTGCAGACGATGCCTCCATGTTCACCGCAAAAGGCCTTCAGCGAGGCTGTGGAATTGATATACGTGACCGGCGTGACGAATGCATCGGGATCAAGGACTTCCGTCAGTTCCCTCCAGCAGCGCTGGATTTGTTCGTCGTCGGCCATGTCGGCCATGGAGCAGCCCGCATCGGGGTCCGGCAGAATGACGGCCTGATCATCACCGGTGAGAATGTCCGCTGTCTCTGCCATGAAATGCACGCCGCAGAAGATGACATAGGGAGCATCCGTTCTGGCCGCTTCCTGGGAAAGCTTCAGTGAATCACCGGTCACATCGGCGAAAGCGAAGACTTCCTCTCTCTGGTAGTGATGTCCCAAGATCAGCACCTGATCGGAGAGTTTCGTTTTGAGTTGCCGGATGCGGTGGAGAAGATCTTTTTCCGGAGTTTCGTACAGCTGCTTGAGCAGCGCTTGAGTAGCCATGGCGGAAGTGTCTTGACATGGGCATTTGATGTCAATTGTCGGTGCAGGCGATGTCGGTCGTGCATAAGGGGCGCAGTTCCTATACGATTGCGCTGCACCAACGACTGCCTGAGGAGGCTGACCCATGCCAGCATACCGTTCCCGCACCACAACCCATGGGCGCAACATGGCCGGCGCGCGCGCGCTTTGGCGCGCAACCGGCATGAAGGACGGAGATTTCGACAAGCCTATCATTGCTGTTGTGAACTCGTTCACACAGTTCGTGCCCGGACATGTTCACCTGAAGGATCTCGGACAGATGGTGGCACGCGAGATCGAGGCTGCCGGAGGTGTGGCCAAGGAGTTCAACACCATCGCTATTGATGATGGCATTGCCATGGGGCATGGCGGCATGCTCTATTCGTTGCCCAGTCGCGAAATCATTGCCGACTCGGTGGAATACATGGTGAATGCACATTGCGCCGATGCCATGGTGTGCATTTCCAATTGCGACAAGATCACGCCTGGCATGCTCATGGCTGCACTGAGGCTCAATATTCCAGCCATTTTCGTTTCTGGTGGCCCCATGGAGGCTGGCAAGGTGACCCTGAGCAACAGGGAAATGCATCTCGACCTTGTCGATGCGATGGTCATGGCCGCGGACCCCAACGAGACGGATGAAGCGGTTGCGGCTGTTGAGCGTTCTGCCTGCCCGACATGCGGTTCCTGCTCAGGCATGTTTACAGCCAACTCAATGAATTGTCTGGTCGAGGCACTGGGGCTCGCCTTGCCCGGCAATGGGACCCTGGTGGCCACGCATGCCGAACGCCGCGAGTTGTTCTTGCAGGCGGGGCGCCTGATTGTCGAGAACGCCAAGGCATGGTATGAGCAGGAGGATGCCTCGGTGCTCCCCCGGTCGATAGCCAGTTTTGAGGCGTTCGAGAATGCCATGGCCCTGGATATCGCCATGGGAGGTAGCACGAACACTGTGCTGCATCTGCTTGCTTGCGCCCAGGAGGCCGGCGTCGATTTCACGATGAAGGACATCGACCGTCTTAGTCGTAAGGTGCCGAATCTTTGCAAGGTTGCTCCAGCCGTGCCCCATTACCACATGGAGGATGTGCACCGGGCCGGAGGTGTGTTCGGTATTCTGGCCGAACTTGATCGCGCCGGACTTCTCCATACGCATGTGCCGACCGTGCACGCGACCACGCTGGCCAATGCCATCGAACGCTGGGATGTTATGAAACCCGGCAATGAGGATGCGCACCATCTGTATCGGGCAGCCCCTGGCGGTATTCCGACGCAGGAACCATTCTCCCAGGCCGAGCGGTATCGGTCCCTGGATCTTGATCGGGCCAAGGGTTGCATCCGTGATCTGGAGCACGCCTACTCCAGAGACGGCGGGCTGGCTGTCCTCTACGGCAATATCGCCGAGAGGGGGTGTATCGTTAAGACGGCGGGCGTGGATGAGTCCATTTGGACTTTTGAAGGTCCGGCGCGAGTTTTCGAGTCTCAGGATGATGCCGTGCAGGCCATCCTGAATGATCGTATCCGGCCAGGTGATGTTGTGGTCATACGCTACGAGGGGCCGAAGGGCGGGCCTGGCATGCAGGAAATGCTCTATCCGACTTCATATCTCAAGTCCAAGGGATTGGGCAAGTCCTGTGCCTTGCTGACGGATGGGCGATTTTCAGGAGGAACCTCCGGGCTTTCGATCGGTCATGTGTCGCCCGAGGCTGCCGAAGGGGGGCTTATTGCCCTTGTGGAGGACGGTGATTGGATTGTGATCGATATCCCGAACAGGAGCATTGAGCTTCGGCTGCCCGATGAAGAGATCAAGCGGCGCCGAGAAGCCATGGAGACACTGGGTGAAAGGGCCTGGAAGCCCGTGAACCGGATGCGCGAGGTTTCCAAGTCCTTGCAGGCCTATGCTGCTTTGACGACAT
Organism: Mariprofundaceae bacterium; assembly: GCA_015488115.1. Classification (GTDB taxonomy): domain Bacteria; phylum Pseudomonadota; class Zetaproteobacteria; order Mariprofundales; family Mariprofundaceae; genus J005. Next base: position 47,248 of record WFOK01000070.1, on the reverse strand, counting down.
CCGCCGATCGCGGGGCCGTTCGCGACTTGGATCAGCTCAGACGCGCATGATGCGCCTCACGCGAGATTGAAGGACGATGGATATTGCCCAGATTGTTCAGGGGATCAGCATTTGGGCCTTGCCCGTCGTGTTGGCCGTTGTGCTCCATGAGGTGGCGCATGGCTGGGTAGCCGACCGACTCGGCGATGACACGGCCCGCTGGATGGGACGCTTGACCCTGAATCCGGTCAAGCATATCGATCCCGTAGGTACGCTGCTGATTCCCTTGTTTCTGATCGTGGTTGGATCACCTTTTCTTTTCGGTTATGCCAAGCCGGTGCCCGTTGACTTCAGAAAACTTCGTCGCCCCAAGCAGGACATGGTATGGGTGGCTCTCGCCGGCCCGATGACCAATGTCCTGTTGGCCCTTCTCTCGGCCATGCTGCTGTGGCTCGTGCTTCTTTTGCCAGCCGGTGCTCGCTGGTTCGTGGAGCCGATGGCTCTGATGTGTCAGGCATCGATTCTGATCAATGTCGTGCTTTGTGTTTTCAATCTCATCCCCCTGCCGCCCCTGGACGGAGGGCGGGTGGCTGTTGGGTTGCTGCCGGGCCCATGGGCCTACCGGCTGTCGCGCATCGAACCTTATGGCTTTCTGATCATCGTGCTGCTTTTGCTTTCAGGTGTTCTGCAGCACACCATCGGTCCGCTCATTATGGGGTTTTCGGGTTTGCTCATCGGCTGGGCTATGTCTTCCTGAGCCGAAGGCAGAGAATTTCCTTGCCATGAAAGGTTTGTTTCGCTAGAAACCGCGCCGCTCGAAAGGGCCAATTCGCGCATCGCTCATCCATTGTGCCCCGACATGGGGTTTGAGCGGTGGAGGAAACAACAACTGGAGGAACGAATGTCTCAATTCACGATGAAACAGCTTCTGGAGGCCGGTGTTCATTTTGGCCATCAGACGCGCCGCTGGAATCCGAAAATGGCGCCGTACATCTTCGGTTCTCGCAACGGCATCCATATTATCGATCTTCAGAAGACCCTGCGTCTTGCCAATGAGGCCTATGAATTCATGCGGGAGCTTTCGGCTGCTGGAGGCAAGGTGCTGTTTGTCGGCACCAAGCGTCAGGCCCGCGACGCGATCAAGGAGGAGGCCCTTCGAGCAGGACAGTTCTATGTTAATCACCGTTGGCTTGGCGGTACGTTGACGAACTTTTCGACCGTGCAGCAGTCTGTCCGCAAGATGAAGGATCTGCAGCGGCAGAAAGAAGAAGGCGTGTTTGATCTGCTGACAAAGAAAGAAGCGCTGCGTCTGCAGCGCGAGCTGGACAAGCTTGAGCGCTCACTGGGCGGCATCAAGGACATGATCAAGCTGCCGGACTGTCTGTTCGTGATTGATATCCGGAAGGAAGAGTTGGCCGTCAAGGAGGCGCAGAAGCTTGGCATTCCCGTCGTGGCCGTTGTCGATTCGAACTGTGATCCAAGTGCCATCGATTACGTGATCCCGGGTAACGATGATGCGATTCGTGCCGTTCGCTTGTTCTGCTCGAAGATCGCCGATGCCTTGATCGAGGGTGCGGAGGCTTGGGCGCTCGAGCATGCCGAGGAGGGCGAGGACATTGTCGAGGCCATGGCTGCAGGCGCTGAGGAGCCGGAGATCGTCGACGGAGAACAGCAGGCCGAGCAGGACTCCGCTGCCTGATTTCTTCGTGAGTCCCATTGAAACTGAACTGAGTCAAGTTAAATTGGAGGATATGAAACCATGAGCCAAATCACGGCTGCAGACGTAAAAAAGCTCCGCGAGCAGACCGGGGCGGGCATGATGGACTGCAAGAAGGCGCTGACAGAGGCAGGTGGCGATTTTGACGCCGCAGTGGATCTGCTGCGCAAAAAAGGTCTTGCTGCCGCTTCGAAAAAGGCCGGCCGTATCGCGGCAGAGGGTGTGGTGTTGGCCAAATCGACGGGACAGTCGGGCGTCATTGTCGAGGTCAATGCTGAAACGGATTTCGTCAGCAAGAATGAGAAGTTCACTTCATTTGTCGATGCATTGGCCAATCTTATCCTCGAGCGCAGGCCGAAAGACCTAGATGCGCTCAAGGCCATGGATTTCGATGGTGAGAATACGGTTGAGCAAGCGCTCGCCCAGTTGATTGCGACCATCGGCGAGAACATGACCCTGCGCCGCTTCAGCCGCATCGATGTGGAGCATGGTACGGTCGCCGCCTATGTTCATGGCGCCGGAAAGATCGGAGTGCTGGTTGGCATCAGTGGTGACGTCGATGAAGGACTTGCACGGGGCATTGCCATGCATGTCGCGGCGGCCAACCCGCGTTACATCAAGCGCGAGGATGTGCCGGCAAGCGTCATTGAGCGGGAAAAGGCCGTGCTGAGCGAGCGCGCCCAGGCGAGCGGGAAGCCGGCGGCCATCATCGACAAGATTGTTCAGGGCCAACTGAACAAGTTCTTCTCCGAGATTTGCCTTCTTGAGCAGCCCTATGTCATGGATACCGACGTGACGGTTGGCAAGGCCCTTGGAGAGGCCGAGGTCGTGGCCATGGTCCGCTATGCCTTGGGAGAGGGCATCGAGAAGAAAGAAGAGGACTTTGCTGCAGAGGTGGCGGCTCAGGTCAAGGGGTAGGCAACGAAGCATGGGGGGGCAGACTCAATCCACGAGGGCTCGCAGCAGTTACCGACGGGTGCTGCTGAAGTTGTCGGGCGAGGTGTTGATGGGTGATGCGGCTTTCGGCATCGAGCCCAGAACCATCAACCGATTGGCGGGCGAACTGGTCGAGGTGCGTCGGACGGGGGTTGAGTTGGCTATCGTCATTGGTGGTGGCAACATCTTCCGGGGCATGAACGGAACAGCCTCAGGCATGGACCGGGCCAGTGCGGATTACATGGGCATGCTGGCTACGGTCATGAATGCGATTGCCTTGCAGGATGCCATCGAACGTCTGGGTGAACAGGTGCGCGTGATCTCGGCCCTGCATATCCGCGAGGTCGCCGAGCCCTACATTCGGCGAAGGGCCATTCGCCATCTGGAAAAGGGGCGCATCCTGATCTTTGCGGCAGGAACCGGGAACCCCTATTTTACGACAGATACGGCGGCCAGCCTCAGGGCCATGGAAATTCAGGCCGATGTTGTCCTGAAGGGGACGAAGGTCGATGGCATTTACACGGCCGATCCAAAGAGACACAAGGATGCCCGCCGCTATGATTCGTTGACATTTACCGAAGCCCTGAGCAAGAGGCTGGGTGTCATGGATGCCACGGCGATGTCTCTGTGCCGTGACAATGGGATGCCCATCATTGTTTTTGATGTGACGAAATCCGGCGAGATCCAGCGTGTCGTTTCAGGGGAGCCCGTGGGCACGATTGTCATGGAGGAGAGCAATGGCTGAGCAGATCGAAAAGAGAATGGAAAAATCCATTCAGGCGCTGAGGGCCGAGCTTGCCACGGTTCGGACGGGTCGCGCCAATGCCGCATTGCTTGATCATGTGCGGGTTGAGTATTATGGCTCCTTGGTGCCCATCAACCAGGTGGGCAACATCAGCGTTCCCGAGCCCAGAATGCTTGTGATCACCCCTTGGGAAAAGTCCATGCTGGGGCCCATAGAAAAGGCCATCCAAACGTCTGATCTCGGACTGAATCCGTCGAATGACGGCGAGGTCGTGCGCATCATTCTCCCCGAGCTCACGGAAGAACGAAGGCGTGAATTGGTCAGGCATGTGCATGCCATCGGTGAAAAGGCAAAGATTTCCATCCGCAACATTCGCCGGGATGCCAATGACGAGGTCAAGCGGCGCGTCAAGGATGAGGGCCTTTCTGAGGATGAGAGTCGGCGTCTGCAGGACAGGATTCAGAAGATAACAGACAAGTACATCGCGGAAGTGGACGAAATCGTCGCGCATAAAGAAAAAGAAATCCTCACGCTCTGATGGCTGGCAAGACATCGGCTGTTGAGGCCTGCCTACCCAGACATGTTGGCATCATCATGGATGGCAACGGGCGGTGGGCAAAACAGCGGGGTCTGCCTCGTGTGGAAGGACACCGGAGAGGCGCCCAAGTAGTGCGCGATGTGGTGCGCTGGTCCATTGATGCGGGCATCGAGCAGTTGTCCCTGTATGCCTTTTCCACTGAAAACTGGGAGCGACCGGGTTATGAGGTCAGGGCGCTGATGCAGTTGCTGAAGGTCATGGCCAGGTCCATGGTCGGCGAAATGGTCGAAGGAGGCGTCCGCTTGCGTCTTCTCGGGGATGTGGAAAGCCTGCCCGATGATGCAAAGGGTGCGATTATCCGCGCCTGCGAGAAGACGGCGCATTGCGACCGTTTCGACCTGGTTCTCTGCCTGAGTTATGGTGGTCAGCAGGAAATTCTGGCTGGCATGCGCAGGGTGTTGGCATGGGCCCTGGATCAGCCGGATCCCGCATTGGCACTCGATGGGCTCACCGTCGATGGCTTTCGTCACTTTCTCTGGCGTGCGGAACTAAAGCCGGTCGACTTGATCATCAGGACGGGGGGCGAGAAGCGCATATCCAATTTCCATCTATGGGACGCAGCCTATGCCGAGCTTTGTTTCCTCGACGTCTACTGGCCTGATTTCAGTCAGGACGACCTTCGGCGCGCACTGGATGATTTTGCTTCCAGGGAACGCAGGTTCGGGCGCATCAGCGAGCAGTTGCAATGAGTGAATGGGTCCAACGAACGCTCACGGCGCTTGTGCTGCTGCTGGGTGTCGTGATCTGGTATGCCTACCTGCCCGAGCCTTTTTTTTCCCTGATCCTCGTCGTTCTTGTCGTGCTATCCCTATGGGAGTTGCTGGGTATTGCGCCTGTTGGAGGGAAATGGCTTTATCTCGTCACCGGGGGGCTGGCCGCGGGCTGGGCTGTCTTCCAGACCTCGCTGCTGGCGCTGCCGTTGATGATGCTGGCATGGCTGTTCCTGCATGTGCTGATATGCCGTTTGCATGCCGTTGATTTCTCGGCATGGCTGGGGGCGTCATGGATGGGTGGCTGGCTGTTGTTTCTGGCTTGGGCGGTGGCAAGCGGTCATGGGGATCAGATGGGATGGTTGTTGATTGCCGCCGTGTGCCTTGGGGTCTGGTGTTCTGATGTGGCGGCCTATGTGGGGGGCAAGCTTTTTGGTCGAAACAAGCTGTGTGTGGCCATCAGCCCCGGAAAGAGCCTCGAGGGGCTTTTCGCCGGGGTTCTGCTGGGCAGCCTGGTCATGTTTTCGCTGCTGCAATCCTGGCAGGTGGCCACTGGAGCGTCGGCTTTGGGCCTGACCGTGTTGGCCGTCTTTGCAGGTGTTCTCGGCGACCTTGCGGAATCGGCCCTCAAGCGCATGCTGGGCGTCAAGGACAGCGGCTCTCTGTTGCCTGGCCATGGCGGCATTCTGGACCGTATTGATGCGATCACGGTAGCTGTTCCTGTCACCTATCTTATGTGGAGTTCATCGTGAAGCGCGTGGTGATCCTGGGTGCAACCGGATCCATCGGCACGAGCACGGCTGATGTGATCAGGCGGCATCCTGACAAGTTCGTCGCCCATGCTCTTGTAGGCCACCGTAATGTGGAAAAGATGATGGGGCTTGTCCGTCTGTTGCGGCCGGAGATCGTTGTCATGACCGATTTGGAGGCTGCAAAAATGCTGTCTGATCGGTTGGCCGGTCATGTGCCTGTGCTGGCAGGCATGGATGCAGCCATTGAAGTCTCCGGGTCCAGCCATGCGGAGATCATTGTCGCGGCCATGGTTGGTGCCGCTGGTCTTCCTGCAACCATGGCCGCTGTTCGGGCTGGCAAGCGCGTGGCCTTGGCCAACAAGGAATGCCTGGTGACGGCCGGGCGTCTGTTCATGCATGAGGCGGATCGCTGTGGGGCCGAGGTTGTTCCGGTTGACTCGGAACACGCTGCTGTTCATCAGGCTTTGCAGGGGCAGCCCAGGGCATCCGTGGCGAAGATCATTCTGACCGCATCCGGGGGGCCGTTTCGCACGCGGGACCCGGACAGCCTGAGGGACGTCACGCCCGAGCAGGCTGTGGCGCATCCCAACTGGAGCATGGGAGCCAAGATCAGCGTGGATTCGGCAACGATGATGAACAAGGCCCTCGAACTGATCGAGGCGCGTTGGCTCTTTGATGCTCGACCCGATCAGCTTGATGCGATCATACATCCGGAGAGCATCGTTCATGCACTCGTTTCATTTGTTGACGGATCGGTGCTGGCCCAGATGGCCATGCCGGACATGCGCATGCCGATTGCCTATGCCCTGCAAAGCACTCCGCGGCTGGCATCCGGTATCGAGGAGCTGGACCTTCCATCACTCTCGAGGCTTCATTTCGAGCCTGTGGATCCCCGCCGATTTCCTGCAATGCGCTTGGTGCGCCATGTGCTGTCGGGGGAAGATTCGCTGGCCATCGCCTTTAACGCTGCCAATGAAGAGGCCAATGCCGCGTTCAGAAACATGAAGATCGGGTTCACCGACATCGTCCGGATCGTTGAGCAGGTGCTGGCCATGACCGAAGGATGCAATGTCCAGGACTTTGAAGCCGTGTGGTCCTTGGATGCCGAAGCCAGGCAGCGGGCGCGGGAGCTTTGCGGTGGCTGATATCCTGCATACCGCGCTGGCTTTCGTGGTCGCCATCGCCACGTTGATAGCCGTTCACGAGTACGGGCATTTCCTGGCTGCCCGCAAGCTGGGCGTGCGTGTCGAAAAGTTTTCCATCGGCTTCGGGCCTGCCATCTTTTCGTGGCGCAGCAAGGATGGCGAGGTTACCTATGTCATCGCGGCCATTCCCTTGGGTGGATATGTGAAGATGTTCGGTGAACATCCCGGCCAGACCGATCTGGAGGGCTTGACTGAAGAGGAACGCAAACGCGCATTCAATGTTCAACCTGTCTGGTCACGGGCGCTGATCGCCTTCGCCGGGCCAGCCTTCAATTTCCTGTTTGCCATCCTTGCCTACATGCTGATCTCCTGGATCGGCCAGCAGGTCATGCCGGCTGTTGTTGGTGATGTTTATCCGGCTTCTCCTGCGGCCCGTTCGGGGCTGATGGCCAATGACCGGATCGTGCAGGTTGGCGGTGCTCGCATCCATTCATGGCAGGAACTGGAGGAGGCGCTCAAGAGTCATGTCGGCCAGCGCATTCGCATTGATGTGTTGCGCGATGGAGGAATGAAGACACTGATGCTGGATGTGCCGAGGGGAAAGCGCGATCCCCTGGTCGTCAATGTGGCCGACGAGTGGGTCGGTATATCGCCGGGTGTACAGATCGTTGTCGATGGCGTTATGCCTGGGTCGCCTGCCGCGTTTGCTGGCCTGCATGAAGGGGATGTAATTCGGGAGGTTGACGGGCAGCCCGTTCACAACGTTCGGGTGTTTATCCATCAGGTCCAGCGTCATGAAAACAAGCCCATGAGCATCGGTGTCATGCGCGAAAAAACAATGATGCGTTTCACGCTGCAGCCGCAGGCGGGACAGGATGGCAAGGTTCGCATCGGCGTGCGATTGGCAGCGAAAGCCATGTATCCGCCCGAGGTCTACCGGATGGGGCTGTTGGATGGCATCGTGTATGGGTGGCAGCGCACCTGGGACATGACGCTGTTGACCGTGAGGGTGATCGGCAAGATGATTTCTTCGGCCATTTCGCCTGAGAATCTCGGAGGACCGATCGCCATCGCGCAGCTCGCGGGCAAGACGGCCGAGTTGGGAGCGGTGTCCTTTCTTTCGTTTCTGGCATTGATTTCGGTCAATCTTGCAGTGCTTAATCTGTTGCCCGTGCCGGTGCTCGATGGCGGGCATTTGATGTATCTCGCCATCGAAGGGTTGCGTGGCAGGCCGCTTTCGCGACGCACGATGGAATGGACGCAGGCTGTGGGTATTTTTATGATCGTGCTGCTCATGGCTTTTGCCTTCTACAATGATATTGCCCGGCTGTTCAGGGAATAGAGGTTTGCGCTACATGAATGGATTGAAAAGGATCGCCTGTTTGACCTTGCTTGTTTCCGCCTGCTTCATGGTCGTCATGCAGGTGAAGGCCGATGATGGGGTTGAGCAGTTGCGCGTGGTTGGCATCGAGATCTCGGGCAACCGCTATATTGAAAAGGAGACGGTGCTGGACAAGATCGGCGTGGAAAAAGGAGATTTTGTTGATCGCAGGGCCATCAGCCGTGACGTGAAAGCCATTTATGAAACGGGCTTCTTTTCTGATGTCAAGGTCATCGGTCACCGCAGGCCAGATGGCGTGGTGCTGGAATATCGCGTACAGGAGTATCCGCTTATCGCCAATGTGGATATTGAAGGCAACGATGAGGTCAGCGATAAGGATCTGAGCCTGAGGCTCAGGCTGAAGCCGGGGCAGATTTTCAGTCCCGCCAATGTTCGCGCTGATATCGATACCATTCGCAAGGGCTATCTGAAGAAGGGCTATTATCAGGTCGCCGTGCGCGTTGACGCCAAGCCGGCTCAGGAGCAGGGGCGCGTCAATGTCAGCATCCTCATTGATGAGGGCGTGAAAACCCACATACGGCGTATCCATTTCATCGGCAACAGGGAGGTCGACGACCGAACCCTGCGTTCCACGATCATTTCCCGAGAGCAAAGCCTGGCCACCTGGATCACGGACCGGGATATCTTTGACCGCAAGCGCATTGCCGGTGACGTGCAGATGATCGAGCAATACTACCAGAACCGCGGCTTTGTGGACGCGCGGGTTGAATCGACGGCCACGCGGTTGAGTTTGGACAAGTCGGGCTTTGACCTGACCTATTCCATTCATGAGGGTCCGCGATACAGGATTGGGGAGATCAGGCTGCAGGGGGACCTTGTTCCTGATGAGAAGACCTTGCGGGATCTTATCGAGCTTGAGCCGGGCGACGTGTATGCCGTGAATGATCTCCGCACATCATTGCAGAAGCTGACCGAGCGCGTGGGCGACGAAGGCTATGCCTTTGCGACCATCACGCCCCTGTTTCACCGCGACCTCGAAAAGCGCATTGTCGATATTACATTTGATATCCAAAAGGGAAGAGAGGTCTATGTTGAACGCATAGAAATCGCCGGCAACGAATCGACAAACGATGAGGTGCTGCGCAGGGAACTACGCCAAGATGAGGGGGCGCGTTATGCAGCCAGCCAGGTGCGTCGAAGCAAGGAGCGGTTGAAACGCATTGAATACATCGAGGATGTGCGTGTGGCCAAGCCGAGAGGCTCGTCGGACAAAAAGACGAAGCTGCGCTTTGATGTCACGGAGAAGAAGAGTGGGTCTTTTTCGTTTGGTATCGGTTATTCCCAGTTGGAGAAAGCCTTTATCCAAGCCAAGCTGAATGAGAAGAATGTGTTGGGACTCGGGTATCAAGCCAGTATCAATGGGACCTTCGGTGCCAAGACCCAGAATTTCCAGATGGCCTTCACGGACCCTTATTTCTTTGGTCAGGATGTGTCGGCCACGCTGAGCGGTTATCGCAATGACAATCGTCTGCAGCAGTTTACAAGCTACGATTCGATTTCATCAGGAGCCTCGCTGAGTTTTGCCATTCCTTTGACCGAGCACCTGACCTATGGCTTGGGCTACAATTTCGAGAGCACGGATCTGCGGAACATTCCCAAGGGGTCATCCATCCTGTTGCAGGCTCAGGCAGGCAAGCAGACGACGGGCATGGTTTTTCAGTCCTTGAGCTACGATACGAGGGACTCCGTGATCGCGCCGTCATCCGGAACCTTCGACCAGATTGGCCTGAACTACGCAGGGGTCGGAGGGAAGAATCGCTTCTGGGAGGGTTTTGCTTCCGCGTCCGTTTTTTCTTCCTTTGGTGATGAGCGTGAATTTGTTTTGGCCCCCAGAATCGAGGGGCGCGTCATTCGCCCGCTGAAAGGAAAGTCTCTTCCGCTCAATCGCCGCTATTCCCTTGGTGGTGTCGGCACCGTGCGCGGCTTTGATTCCTATGGCATTTCCCTGCGAGATCCGGTAACCGGCGAGCCGGTTGGCGGTGACCGCTCCGTGGTGGCTGCCATGAACCTGTTCTTTCCGGTGCCCGGCATGCGAACAGCCGGATTCCGCGGCGTCCTTTTTGCGGATGCTGGCATGGTCTGGGGGCATGCATCGGCGACTGTGGCTGGAAAAACAATCAACGTGACGGAACGCTTTTCGATGAGTAAAATGCGTGTCTCGGTGGGATGGGGCTTTGAGTGGATGTCACCGCTTGGGCCTCTTGGGTTTGTCTGGGGCTTTCCGCTTCGGACCCAGCCGGGTGATATCAAGCGACAGTTCGAGTTTGCCATCGGAGCGAATTTCTGATTGGTTCGCGGCTTGTTGGGATAAAGAGGAGTTATGGATATGTGGAAGGTCAAGTCTTGGTTTTTTGCGGTGGCTCTGGTCTCGGTGTTTTCGGTCCAGTCCGCCATGGCGGAAGGTTTGAAGATCGCCTATGTCGACGTCAAGAGCGCCGTGGAAAACACGCAGGCCTACAAGGCGGGCATCAAGAAGCTCAAGGCCTTGCAGGCCAAGAAGCAGAAAGAACTTGATGCCTTGCGCAAGAAGATTGAGCAGGCTGAAAAGGATCTGCTCAGCCAGTCGATGGCCATGTCACCCGATGTCATGGAGAAGCGACAGAACGAAATCAAGGAGATGCGCAAGCGATTTTCTCGCATGATGCAGGATGCGAAGGATGAACTGGCCGGAGAGAAGAATCGCCTGGACATGACCGTGGGATCGAAATTCCAGCGGGTCATCAAGGAATTTGGTAAGAGCGGACATTACGACTATATCTTCGGCCAGCCCGTTCTTCTGTATGCCGATCCGAAGCATGACATCACGGCCGAGATCACGAGGATGCTCGACAAGAACTGATCGATGTCATCCGATCATGAACTGACGCTGGCGGAGGTCGCCCGGCTTGTGGGCGGTGAATTGGTCGATGGAGACCCGGAAGCCAGCATCCAGGGTGTCAATACGTTGGCTGATGCCGGTCCATGCGAGGCCTCGTTTCTCGCCAATCCGAAATATCGTTCCGAGCTTGCGACCACCCGCGCTGGGGTCATTCTGGTCAGTCAAAGGGAAGCGGAGGTTTGTACCCGTCCCGTGATCAAGGTCCAGGATCCGTATCTGGCCTTCGGACTGCTTCAACGACATTTTCACCCTTTGCCCAAGGGACGTGGGCATGTTCACAATACCGCAGTTCTCCATGAGACGGCCAAACTGGGCTCTCATGTCGATGTCGGCGCTCATGTCGTGATTGGGCCGGAGGTTGAGATCGGCGATCATTCGATCATTGGTCCTGGCGTGGTCATTGGTCATGGGGTTCGTATCGGACGGGATTGCATCATTCACGCCAATGTCGTCATTGAGGATGGCTCGCAATTGGGAGACCGCGTGATCCTGCAGGCTGGGGCCGTCATCGGCTCGGACGGCTTTGGCTATGCATGGACAGGTCGTGAGCATTTGAAGATCCCTCAGACCGGTCGTGTGGTGCTGCAGGATGATGTTGAGGTTGGAGCCAACACCTGCATCGATCGCGGCGCGTTGGGGGATACGGTTGTCGAGGCTGGCGTGAAGTTGGATAATCAGATCCAGATTGGTCATAATGTCCGTATTGGAGCCAGGAGCATCATGGCCAGTCAGGTTGGCATCTCCGGTTCGACAACCATTGGTGCTGGGTGCCAAGTGGGCGGACAAGTGGGCTTTGCCGGACATATCCACGTTGCCCCGGGGGTCAGGGTGGCCGCGAAATCGGGGGTTGCGAGCGATCTGGGTCCGGGTACCTATGCCGGCATTCCTGCCATGCCCCATCGCTTGTGGCTCCGCGTCTGCGCCATCATCCAGCGCCTTCCCGAACTGGTGAAACAGTTACGATAAAATTTCGATCCGGAGTAAAACGTGTCCATGTTGTCCATTGATGAAATCATGCAGCGGCTTCCTCACCGCTATCCATTTCTCCTGATTGACCGCATTCTCGACCTGGAGAAGGGGAAGTCGATCCGTGCCCTGAAGAACGTGAGCATCAATGAGCCGCATTTCAACGGGCATTTTCCCGGCCATCCCGTCATGCCTGGCGTGCTTCTTGTCGAGGCCATGGCCCAAGCCGGAGGCGTGCTGGCGTTCGAGTCCGTCGAGGATGATCGCGACTATCTTGTCTATTTCACAGGCATTGATGGCGTGCGCTTCCGCAAGCCCGTGCGTCCAGGGGATCAGGTGATCTTCAACATGAGTGTCCTTCGCCAGAGGGGTCTGATGTGGCGTTTGAAGGGCGAAGCCTGTGTGGATGGAGAGCTTGTGTGTGAAGGTGTGCTCATGGCTACGCTGTTTCCCCGGGATGAGGCATGAGTCCCCGGATTCATCCCACGGCCATCGTTGATGCTCGGGCCGAGCTTGCGGAGGATGTCAAGGTTGGCCCTTACTGTATTATCGGACCTGAGGTGCGTATTGGGCCGGGGACCGAGTTGATGTCCCATGTCGTCATCGCGGGTCGTACGACCATTGGCGCCCGCAACCGCTTTTTCCCTTTCGCATCCATCGGCCAGCAGCCCCAGGATCTGAAGTATCATGGTGAGCCTTCTGAGGTTGTGATCGGCGATGACAACACGATTCGCGAGAATGTGACCATCAATCTGGGGACCGAGGGCGGGGGCATGGTCACCCGCATTGGTCACCGCAATCTTCTCATGGCCTATACGCATGTGGCCCACGACTGCTGTCTCGGTAGCGAGATCGTCATGGCCAATTGCGCAACACTCGCCGGTCATATCACGGTTGAGGATGGGGTTATTCTCGGAGGTTTGAGTGCAGTGCACCAGTTTGTACGTATTGGCAAGTTCGCCATGGTGGGCGGCATGTGTGGTCCGACCAAGGATGTTCCGCCGTTCTGTCTGGTATCAGGGGGCTATCAGCCGGGCCTGAGTGGCCTGAACCTGATTGGCCTGCGTCGGAGAGGATTCGGCAATGAAATCATCTCCGAACTCAAGCGCATTTATCGCGTGCTCTTTCAGGAACGGGGAAGCCTGGCAAGCCGCCTGGACCATGCTGCGTCCCTGGCTCAGAGCGTCCACGGCCGCTACCTTGTTAACTTTGTGCGCGAGGCCGAGCGGGGCGTGCTCATGCACAGGAGAGGGAGTGGGCCAAAACCGTGAATGCCGGCAGGTTGGGACTGATAGCCGGCTATGGCCATTTTCCGCTGGAATTGGCGCGCAACCTTGCTCGCGCTGGTTATGAGGTTCATTGCATCGCGGCCAAGGAAGAGACCTTTCCCGAAATAGAGGACTATGTCGCCAGCACGACATGGCTGCATGTCGGTCAACTCGGAGCCATGATCAGGGCATTTCAACGCCACGGCATCAGGGAAGTGGTCATGGCCGGCAAGGTCCGGAAGGTGCATCTGTTCCGGAATTTCCGCCCTGATCTCGTGGCCATGCGGCGACTGTTGAAACTCAAGGATCGCAGGGACGACACAATCCTGTTGGAAATCGCCTCCCTGCTTGAAGAGCAGGGTATCAGGCTTATTGAGCAGACTCGATATGCCGGGGAAATGCTTGCCAGGCCCGGACTTGTGGCGGGACCCGCCTGCGAGGCGCTGCTTGATGACATGCGTTTCGGGTTCAGGCAGGCAAAGGCCATTGCTGGCCTGGATATCGGTCAGACCGTCGTTGTGCGGGACAAGGCTGTCATGGCTGTGGAGGCCATCGAGGGCACGGATGAGGCCATACGACGTGGGGGTGCCCTGGCGCAGAAGGAGGGAGCGGTGGTCGTCAAGGTGGCCAAGCCGCAGCAGGACCTTCGCTTTGATGTGCCGGCCGTTGGTCCGGATACCCTGCGCGTCATGCGGCAGGCGGGATGCACGGCGCTTTGCATCGAGGCGGAAAAGACGCTGCTGATCGAGCGTGAGCTGTTTTCGGATCTGGCTGGCTCCCTGGGCATTTCCGTTTTTGCAATGTCGGAGAAGGAAGCTCGCCTTTCTTCATGAGGGTGCTGATCAGCGTCGGTGAGGCTTCTGGCGACATCCATGCTGCTGCCGTGGTCCGAAGACTGCGAGCACTGATGCCCGAGGCGCAGATCCAGGGGATCCTCGGGCCAGCCTTGAGGGAGCAGGGGTGCCTTGCTCTTGAGCACATGGAATCGCTGAATGTCATGGGGGTCAGCGAGGTTCTTCGCTCGCTTTCCCGCATCCGCCACATCAAGCGGCTCGTTGTGGATCATTGCAAAAGGCACCGGCCTGATGTGGCGGTTCTGGTTGATTTTCCGGGCTTCCATATGCACCTGGGGGAGGCGTTGAGGCGGATGGGAATCCCCGTGATCCAATACATAGCGCCGAAACTCTGGGCCTGGGGCGCATGGCGCGTGCGCCGTCTCCGGCGTTCACAGGATCGCATAGCCTCGATTCTTCCGTTTGAAGAGCAGTGGTTTGCCAGGCATGGCCTGAGGGCCATCTATGTGGGGAACCCATCAGCCCATGCCTGTGCCACGGGTTGGACCTCGGATCAATTGCGTCAGCGGGTGGACGCGGAGCATGGCCAGCCCGTGGTCGCCCTGTTGCCCGGCAGCCGGCCCCAGGAGCTCGCCCGCCATGGCGACCTGCTTGAGGAAGTGGCCGGTTTTCTGCAGCAGCGATCCGCGAGACCCCGCATCATTGTGCCGAGGGCAGGTGGCATCGATCCGGAGGCCCTGTCCGGTTTGGTGGCCCGCGGGGCTTGCATGCTGGACAGGGCTGAGCCTGGCTTTTCATTGCGTGGCGTCGATGCTGCTGTTGCAGTGTCCGGCACCGCGACACTCGAGTTGGCGCTTTGGGGGGTGCCGGCCGTGCTTGTCTATCGGACCTCACCGTTGACGGCGTTGTTGGCCAGGCGCTTGCTGAAGGTCCGCCATGTCGGGCTGGCCAATATCCTCATGGACGACCGAGGCATCATGCCCGAGCTTCTTCAGGAGGCATGCACGGTGGAGAATGTCATGCGTGTGCTGGATGGCTTGCTTGATGCATCAACGGGTCAGGCCGATATCCAATTGCGCGCCTTTGACCGTCTGCGGGGCAGACTCGGGCAGCGTGATCCGGCTATTGCCGTGGTCGACATGATCCGGGAACTGGCCAGCGCTTGACCCCATAACAGCACACTTCATAATGCGCCGCCAATCCGGATGTTCCATGGAGACATCGTGAGCCATCGCTGGGAACTGACACTGCAGGACCTTCCCGAGGGAGGGTATTCTTGGGATACCTTGATTTCCCCAAGGGAGATGCATGAGGCGTCAGCAGGCGGCGTCGAGGCCATTGATGGCCTGGTTGGGGATGTGGCCTGGAAGGGATCGCTGGTCCACAAGGGCCAGGTCTATCGATTGACGGGTCAGTGGCATGCATGCGTTCGCCGGAGTTGTTGCCGCTGCTTGAGGGTCTTCGACTGGCATGTTGCCGGGGATCTGGAGCGCGATTTCCAACTGGATGGCATGGAGCCGTCCGAACGCATGGATGATGTGCTGGAACCACCGGGTTATATCAATCTGGTGGACATCCTGTGTGAGGAGATCTGGCTTTCTTGGCGCAGCGATGTGGTTTGTCGCGAGGATTGTGCCGGATTATGCAGCGGTTGCGGCGTGGACTTGAATGCGTCATCGTGTCGCTGCGAGAAAATGGACGACGATCATCCATTTGCGATTCTTCGCCGGCTTGATTTTGGCAAGGATGATTGATTCACCCCAGGTGAGGAGAAGAAAACATGGCAGTTCCAAAGAAGAAGACGAGCAGCTCGAAGCGCAACATGCGCCGCGCGCATGACCGGATCGTGCCCGCAGGCATGAGTGAGTGTCCTGAATGCGGCGAGATGATGCGGCCGCATCATGCATGTCCGCATTGCGGCTTCTACAAGGGTCGCGAAGTCAAGAGCAGCGGCGAAATTTGATTCGGCATTCTGCACTGCCGAAGCAGGCTGAAATGTCATGCCATCCATGGGGCCGGTTTCCTTGACCGGAGCAATCCGCATATTGGTTGATGCCCATGGCGGTGACCATGCTCCGGGGGTGGTGCTGGACGCGCTGGCCCTGGCGCTGGAGCGGCGGGAGCTTGCTGGCGTGATGTTCGGCCTCGTGGGCCTTGAGGAGGTCATAGCTCCATCCCTGCGGGAAAGGGGGCTGGAGGCCAGGGTTGAATTGGTTCCCAGTCAGGATGTCATCGAAATGGGCGATTCGCCTGCTGTTGCCGTTCGGCGCAAGAAGCGTTCGTCCATTCATGTGGGGGTCCGGCAGGTTCGGGACGGCAAATGGGACGCCTTTGTTAGTGCAGGCAATACTGGAGCCTTGATGGCCATTTCAAAGCTGATCCTGAAGACGATCACGGGCATCGACCGCCCTGCCATCGCCTCGCTGATTCCCGCCAGACAGGACACGCGGACGCTGTTTCTGGATGTCGGCGCCAATGTCGACTGCACTTCGGATCATCTGGTGCAGTTTGCCCTCATGGGCTCATGCTACATGCAGACGGCCGAGCATCTGTCCCGGCCGAGGGTCGGTCTGCTGAATATCGGCAGCGAGGACATCAAAGGCACGGATGTGGTCAAGGTGGCCGCAAACGAGTTGGCCGATTCGCCGATCGAATTCATCGGTAATGTCGAAGGAACGGATCTTTTTTCCGCAGAGGTTGATGTTGTCGTCTGTGATGGCTTCGTGGGCAATGTTGCGCTGAAGACCATGGAGGGCACGGCCAGGTTCCTGGCCGACAATATGAAGGATGCCCTGTTGTCCGGAATGCGTTCCAAGCTTGGTGCATGGCTTGCAAGGCCGGCCCTGAATCGTTTCAAGGACAAGGTGAATCCTTCGAGGTACAATGGGGCTCCATTGCTTGGCCTGAATGGTGTGGTGGTCAAGAGTCATGGCTCTGCGGACGCTTCCGGCCTGGCCAATGCCATCGGCGTTGCTCATCGCGAGGTCAGGGAGGGCCTGCTTTCCCGCATCAACGAGATCATGAGCCAGTGGCACACTTCATGAGCATGCATTCGCACATCATCGGACTTGGCGCCTATCTTCCCGAGCGCATCCTGACCAATGCAGACCTCGAGCGGGTGGTTGATACCTCGGACGAATGGATCAGGGAACGCACCGGCATCCGTCAGAGACATATCATTGCAAAAGAAGAAGCCACGTCGGACATGGCTGCCCAGGCAGCATCCCGGGCACTTGCCGATGCGAACATCGACATTGGAGATATCGATGCGCTGATTGTGGCGACAACCACGCCCGACATGATTTTTCCGGCCACGGCCACGATTCTCCAGGCCAAGCTTGGCGGCAAGGATTTTCCCGCTTGGGATATCCAGGCCGTTTGCTCGGGGTTCATCTATGGCCTGGCCCAGGCCGATTGCATGATTCGGGCCGGTATGTTTCGCCGCGTCTTGTTGGTTGGCGCGGAGGCCATGAGCCGCATCATCGACTGGAGGGATCGCAGTACCTGCGTTCTTTTCGGCGACGGTGCGGGCGCGGTCGTGATTGAAGGCAGGGAGCAGGAGGGCGGCGTCATCGGATCCATCCTTCATGCGGATGGTTCCTATCGGGATCTTTTGAAGGCCGAGCATCCGCATGAGCATGCGACCCCGGATGCCTTTCACACCGAAGGAATCGATTTCTCCACCGATGCTGCCGGCATTGCCGCCATTGAGATGAAGGGCAATGAAGTGTTCCGGGTTGCGGTCACGAAACTCGGGGAAGTCGTTGTGGAGATTCTTCGGAAATACGGATTCCACAGCAGGGATGTTGACTGGCTGGTGCCTCATCAGGCCAATATCCGCATCATTCGGGCAACAGCACGAAAGCTTGGCATGAGCATGGACAGGGTGGCCCAGACCGTGCAGTACCATGGCAACACATCCTCGGCAAGCGTTCCTTTGGCGCTCAATGAACTTTATCGCAAGGGATGCCTGGAGCCGGGGCAGTTGGTTTTGCTGGAGGCCTTTGCGGGCGGTTTTGCCTGGGGGGCGAACCTTATTCGATGGAGCAAGGAGAAGAAGGGGTGACATCGCTTGCATTGCTTTTCCCGGGACAGGGGTCTCAGAGCGCCGGCATGCTGGATGCCTTCATGGACCAGGATGTGGTCAGGACAACGCTGGAAGAGGCATCTGATGCGCTGGGCTATGACATGGGTCGGCTAATTGCCGAGAACCCGGATGACAAGCTGAACAGGACCGAATACACGCAACCGGCCCTGCTGACGGCGTCGGTGGCCCTGCTGAGACTCTGGGAACAAAGAGGCGGTCCTCGGCCAGCACATGTTTTGGGGCATTCCTTGGGTGAATACAGCGCCCTTGTCGCAGCCGGTGTGTTCGGTTTCCCCGAGGCCCTGGCGCTTGTGGCCTTTCGGGGCAAGGTCATGAATGAGGCTGTTCCTGAAGGCATGGGTAGCATGGCCGCCGTGCTTGGACTTGAGGACCAGGTTGTGGAGCAATTGTGCGAGCAGGCAAGTTCGCCGAGTGCTCGGGTATGGCCGGCCAATTACAATTGCCCGGGACAGCTTGTCGTAGCGGGGCATGCCGAAGCGGTGGAGCGGGTGATCGAGCTGGCGAGGCAGGCGGGAGCCCGGCGAGCCCTGAAACTGGCGGTCAGCGTTCCTTCTCATACGCCATTGATGCAGAAGGCTGCCGAGGCCATGATCGACAGATTGTCGACCGTTAGCATGCGAGAGCCCTTCTATGCCGTATGGAGCAATGCCGAGGCGAGGCCATTGCGGGAGGTGCATGAGATTCGGTCGGCCCTTGCCAGGCAACTCGTATCACCGGTTCGTTGGACGGAGTCGATTCAACGGCTAATATCCGAAACGGCCGTCTCGGTGGTGGAGATGGGACCGGGCAAGGTGCTTGGTGGACTGATCCGGCGCATTGACCGGCGTGTGCCTGTTTATTCGACGGCTTCGCGGGATGAGTTTGGACGGGCATTGGAGGCCCTCAAGGAGGATGTTCAGGCATGAGTGAACGACGTGTATCCATCGTGACTGGAGCCAGTCGCGGCATCGGGTATGCCATTGCGCGCAGGCTTGCCGGCCAGGGACATGACCTGGCCATATGCGGCACCCGAAAGCAGACCATCGAAGATGCTGCGGCACGACTGTCTGAAGAGCATGGCTGCGATGTGCTGGCTCGTGCGGTTGATGTTTCGGATCGTCAGCAGGTGCTGGATTTCGTCCAGGAAACCCTGAAGCGTTTCGGTCGCATCGATGTGCTGGTGAACAATGCCGGTATCACGAGGGACAATCTTGCCATGCGCATGAAGGAGGAAGACTGGAACCAAGTGATTGCGACCAATCTTTCCTCTGTGTTCTATGCATCCCAGGCAGTTCTCAAGCCCATGATGCGGGCAAGGCATGGCCGAATCATCAATATTTCATCCGTGGTCGCATCCATGGGGAACCCGGGGCAGCTGAACTATTGTGCGAGCAAGGGTGGCATTGATGCGATGACCCGTTCTCTGGCCAAGGAAGTGGGTTCTCGCGGCATTACGGTCAATGCCGTTGCTCCGGGCTTTATCGCGACCGACATGACTGCTGAACTGGGTGAGGAGGCGCAGACCAAGCTGGCGGAACAGATCCCGCTGGGTCGGTTGGGCTCGGCCGATGACGTCGCGGCTGCAGTGGCCTTTCTGGCCAGTGATTCGGCGGGCTATATCACGGGGCAGGTCATACATGTCAATGGAGGCATGTATATGTAGGCGGTTCCGCATGCACCTTGTGGAGCCGGGACTTGTGCGGCGTTCATGCCTATGGTAGAAGCCGCGTAATTTTTTATGGGAGGACTAGATGTCTGCAGAAATTGAAGCCAAAGTTATCAAGATCGTAGCTGATCAGCTCAACGTCGATGAAAGCGAGATCAACCCGGATTCTTCCTTCGTGGATGATCTTGGCGCGGATTCCCTGGATACGGTTGAGTTGGTCATGGCCTTCGAGGAAGAGTTTGGCATTGAGATTCCCGACGAGGACGCCGAAAAGATCCAGAGCGTGCAGAATGCCATTGACTATATCGCTGCCAAGGCCGAATAAGTAGGTCATCCATGCAGCAACGTGTCGTTGTGACCGGTATCGGGCTGGTGACCCCACTCGGTACCGGCACCGATCTATCGTGGAACAATCTGGTTGCGGGCCGTTCGGGCATCCGGCGGATTACACGGTTTGATGCAGAGGCGGCAGGGATGCCGTGCACGATTGCCGGTGAGGTTCAGGACTTCCAGGTGGAGGATTACATCAATCGCAAGGATGCCCGCAAGATGGATGTATTCATCCAGTACGGCGTGGCTGCGGCGGATATGGCGCTTGCGCAGTCAGGTCTGGAGATCCATGAGGACAATGCCGAGCGCGTGGGCGTGATCATCGGCTCCGGCATCGGTGGGCTGCCCATGATCGAACGCACCATGCGTGCGTACGAGGCGGCGGGCAGAAAGAAGATTTCTCCGTTTTTCATTCCTCAGACGATCATCAATATGATCTCGGGATGGGTTTCCATGCGCACAGGTGCCAAGGGGCCGAATTCGGCAACAGTGACCGCCTGCGCCACGGGTACGCATGCCATTGGCGATGCCTTCAGCATCATCGCGCGGGGGGATGCCGATGCGATGATCGCCGGTGGTTCCGAGGCATGCATCTGTGAACTCGGCATCGGTGGCTTTTGTGCCTCGAAGGCCCTGTCCACGCGCAATGACGAGCCCGAAAGGGCGTCCCGGCCATGGGATGTCGACAGGGACGGCTTCGTCATGGGGGAAGGGGCCGGCGTGCTGGTGCTTGAGTCTCTCGAATCGGCAAAAGCCCGCGGTGCGGAGATTCTGGCGGAAATCATCGGCTATGGCATGTCCGGTGATGCCTACCACATGACCGCGCCTGCGCCAGGTGGCGAGGGCGGGGCCCGGTGTATGAGAATGGCGCTTGAGCGCGCTTGCATTGCGCCGGACGAGGTGGACTACATCAATGCACATGGAACCTCCACGCCTGCCGGCGACAAGGCCGAGACCGAAGGGATCAAGGCCGTGTTCGGCGATCATGCCTATAAGCTGATGGTTTCGTCCTCAAAATCGATGACTGGTCATCTGCTTGGGGCCGCTGGCGGCATCGAGGCGGCTTTCTCCGTGCTAGCGGTTCACCATGGCGTTGTGCCACCGACGATCAACCTGGACAACCAGGATCCGGAATGTGACCTGGATTATGTGCCGCATACGGCGCGTGAGCATCCTATCCGGGTTGCGATCTCCAATTCGTTCGGCTTCGGTGGCACGAATGCCTCTGTTGTGATTCGAAAATTTTCCTGACCGCTGTCCTGTGTTGTACCACAGGTTTGAACTTGCTGGCTGTGGGCTTTCGGCCCACGGCCTTTTTTCATTCCGTCCCAGCGTGTTTGCGGCTCTTCTCGAAGACCCGCGCGGAACGGGTCGAAGCTTTCTGATTTCGAGCGCCGGAGAAACGGAATATCTTGCCGCGTCGTCAACCCGGGCTGAACGAGAGCGGTTTCTTGACCAATGGTGGCACGAGGAGCATGCGAGAAAGCGATATCGGGACAATCCTTGCGTTTTCAGCATCTGGTATGCCGCTTATGAAGCGGCATGCTTGGTCGAGGATTGTCTGCCGGCTCCGAAAAGCGTTCCCGGCGGGCTTCTGCTTTGGCGTCACAGGCCCGCTTTTTCCCTTTGCTTTGAGCCTTCGGGCACGGTTCATGTTGCTGCCGTCGATAGCCCGACGATGGCCTTTGTCGAATCCGAGCTTTTGTCCTTGGACGGATCGCCAGTGCATGAGCCGGAACTGGTGCGAACCACCGGCTGGCCTCGCGAGGAAAACGGGCGGAACTCCTATGTCGAGGCGGTTCGCAGGGTTCGGGACTACATTGCGGCGGGGGATGTCTTTCAGGCCAATATTGCCCGCTACTGGTCCTGTCCCTGGACACATAGAAAGGGCTTGCCAAGCCTTTATGCCCGGCTTCGGCGTTCGAATCCAGCGCCGTTTTCAGCCTGGTTGCACATGCCGCAGGCTCCTTTCGGAGGGTTGACGATTCTGTCGTCTTCTCCCGAACGCCTTTTTCACATCGATGCCGAGGGCTGGGTTTCCACCCGTCCCATTGCCGGGACGAGGAAGCGGGGAGCGGGCGAGCATGATGAGGCACTGCGGCGGGAGTTGCTGCTGTCCGAAAAGGAACGGGCCGAACATATCATGCTTGTCGACTTGGAAAGAAATGACCTGGGGCGGGTCTGTGAGCATGGCAGCGTGCATGTCGATGAATGCATGAGCATTGAATGCTACGCGACCGTTCAGCATATCGTGTCCAATGTCCGCGGGCGTTTGCGCAAAGGCTGCAACCTTGTCGATGTCTTCCGGGCGATGTTTCCGGGCGGTACCATTACCGGGTGTCCAAAGGTTCGCTGCATGGAGATCATTCATGAGCTTGAGCCGCAGGGAAGGGGGCCCTATACCGGCGGCATCGGCTATTCCTCTTGGGATGGTCGTGCGGACATGAACATTCTGATCCGAACATTCTGGCATCATCATGATCGGCTTTGCTGGGCGGCCGGCGCCGGCATTGTGGCCGACTCCGATCCGGTGCATGAGTTGCGGGAAACCGAACACAAGGCAGCCGGACTGATGCGCGCGCTCCTGGGGCATGATAAGGATTCGCGAGCATGAGTGGGCGCGGGCCAAACCGGTTCCTTCGCTTTCTTGACCGTTGGTTCTGCCGAACCTGGCACCGCCTTCCAAGCATGCAGCATCGTCTGCCGGATGGTCCTGTGATTCTCGTGGGCAACCATCGTTGTGGTCTGGATCCATTGCTTGTTCAGGCCAGCGTTGATCGCCCGCTGTGTTTTCTGATGGCCAGGGAGTACTACGAGGGCATGTGGTATCTACATTGGCTTTTCAGGCTGGTCGGAGCCATACCCGTTCAGCCCGGCGGGGCCAACCGCCATGCATTGCGTGAAGCCATTGAGGTCGTGCGCGAGGGCAACGCCCTGTGCCTGTTTCCCGAGGGAGAGGCCAATCCATCGATTCCCCTGCGCAGAATTCTTCCGGGAGCGGCGATTCTTGCCCGGGAAACCGGGGCGCCCATCGTGCCATTCCGCATTTCTGGCGTGTGGCCGTTCGATCATGTGCATGTGTGGAGGCCGTTTCTGCGGCGGAGCAAGGCCAGGATTCGCTTCGGACAGCCCTTTCTCCTGGAAGGAAAGCCGGGTGAGGCTTACACCCGAGACAGTCTCAGAAGAGATGTGGAGCGTATCCGCCAGGCGATTCGGAGCATTCCCCATCCCGGCAGCCCGCGCCACTCATGAGGGAGACAGACGCAGGCTGTCATCATTGAGTTCGCCTGCCTTGCCATCCACCTTGGACATCTTGATATTCAGGCGCACATCATTCATTGAGTCGGCATGGCGGAGCGCCTCCTCCTCGGTAATCCTGCCTTGTTTCCAAAGCCTGAAAAGATGCTGGTCGAAGGTTTGCATGCCGTAATTGGCCCCATTGGCCATGGCCTCCTTGATGGCCGGAATGTCCCACCGAAAGATCAGGTCGGAGACCCGTGGGGTATTGATCAGGATCTCGACGGCTGCCGTTCGCTTGCCGTCTGTGGTCTTGACCAGCCGCTGCGAGAGGATGGCGCGGAGGTTCATGGCCAGATTCAGGCGCACCTGGGCATGCGCTTCTTCTGGGAAGAAATTGATGATGCGCTCAAGGGCCTGGTTGGCATTGTTGGCATGCAAGGTGGCCATGCATAGGTGGCCGGTTTCGGCAAAGCTCAGGCCATGCTCCATGGTCTCTCGGTCCCGAATCTCGCCGATGAGAATGACATCAGGGGCCTGGCGCAACGTGTTTTTCAAGGCATGCTTGAAATCCAGCGTATCCGTTCCGACTTCGCGCTGCGTCACGATGGACTTCTTGTGTTGATGAATGAATTCGATGGGGTCTTCGATGGTAATGATGTGTCCAGCCTGATGGCTGTTGCGATAATCAACCATGGCCGCCAGGGATGTCGATTTGCCGCTGCTGGTTGCGCCGACCATGATGACCAGGCCGCGTTTGCTCATGACGATGTCCTTGAAGATCTCGGGAAGCTGCAACTGCTCCAGCGTTGGCACCTCGGTTGCGATCTGACGAATGACCATGCCTATGGAATTGCGCTGCACGAAGATGTTGACCCGGAAGCGGCCGATGTTTGGATAGGAGAGCGCAAGGTTCATTTCATGGATCTCTTCGAATTCTTTGCGCTGTTTTTCATTCATGATGAAGTGCGCCAGGGCAGCCGTCTGTGACGGAGTCAGCGCGGTATCATTGATGGGGCGGACTTCTCCATTGATGCGCAGGGATGGGGGTAGCGAGGCCGTGATATAGAGATCGGATGCCTGTTTGGCAACCATGATCTTCAGCAATTGCTGGATGGGATCGTTCTTCGTTGTTGTCATGCCAGTAACACCTCACGCAGAGATGGGTTTGAACAGGCTCTTGTCATGCGCCTTTTCACGCGCTGCCTCCAAGGTGATCTTTCTCTCCCTGACAAGCCGTTGAAGGTCCATGTCCAGCGTTTTCATGCCCTCGCGCTGCGACGTCTGGAGCACGGACACGAGCTGCGGAATCTTGTTTTCGCGGATCAGATTGCGCACCGCAGGGGTGCCGGTCATGATTTCATGTGCCGCGATGCGACCGGTTCCATCTGCCCGTTTGATCAGGGTTTGGGAAATGACGGCCTTCAGGGATTCGGAAAGCATTGCGCGCACCATTTCTTTTTCCGCCGCGGGGAACACGTCGATGATGCGGTCGATGGTCTTGGGAGCCGAGGAAGTGTGCAGCGTGCCAAAGACCATGTGTCCGGTCTCGGCAGCCGTCAAAGCCAGCGAGATGGTTTCCAGGTCGCGCATTTCTCCCACGAGGATCACGTCCGGATCCTCACGGAGCGCGCTGCGCAATGCATTGGCGAACGAATGGGTATGTGCGCCGACCTCGCGCTGGGAGATCAGGCACTTCTTCGACTTGTGAACAAATTCGATGGGATCTTCAATGGTCAGGATATGTCCCTTTTCATGGTTGTTTCGGTGATCGATCATGGCAGCCAGGGTTGTTGATTTGCCGGAGCCCGTAGGTCCCGTGACCAGGCAGATGCCTCTCGGGCACATGGCGATTTCCTTGAAGACTTCGGGGCAGCCCAGCTCATCCAGCGTGAGGATCTTGCTCGGAATCTGCCGGAAGACGCCGCTCATGCCCCGTTGCTGTCGGAAGCAGTTCACGCGGAAACGCGCAAGGCCGCCGAGATCGAATGAAAAATCGATTTCGAGGTGTTCCTCGAACACCTTGCGCTGATGGTCATTCATGATGTCGTAGATCATGGCCTGGACCTGTTGTTCGCTCAGGGGGGGGAGCTTGACCGGGATCATGTCACCATGAATGCGCACGATCGGAGGCTCGCCAGCCGAGATATGCAGATCGGAGCCGCTGTTTTTTACGGTGAACGCGAGAAGTTCGGCGATGTCCATGAAACACCTCCCAGTACTCATAAACTAGATGCAGGCAGGGGCTCTCGCAAGCGGAAACATGTCTGCCGCCTAGCGTGTTTCGATGCTGTGAAACCTCTTTTGCATGGCTTCATTCATGATGATCGTTCCATCGGATCTGACCACAAGCGCCGCCATCCCCTGCTGTTGCAAGGGTTCAAGACCCCGGGCCCCCATGACGAACAGGGCCGTGCTCCATGCATCGGCCAGCGCGGCTTCTTTGGCGATGACGGTGGTGCCGATCGCTCTCGTTGCCGGGTAGCCTGTTCGAGGATCGAGGATATGATGATAGCGCTTTCCATGATACATGAAGAATCGTTCGTAATCTCCTGATGTAACGATGCATTCGTTATGCTTTAAATGGATCCATCCAAGCAGGCCGCCTGGTTTTCTCGGGTGACGGATGCCGATGCGCCAAGGCTTGCCCATGTTGTCTCCAATGCTGGCTATGTCGCCACCGGCATTGATCAGCGCATGCCTGACGCCATGCTGGATCAACTGGGCCATGCCCCGTTCGATGGCATACCCCTTGGCAATGCCGCCCAGGTCAATCTGGCAGGATCTTGTCATGCGCTGCCATCGGTGATCTCCAGTCCGCTTGAGACAGCCTCCGGCGGGCAGAAGTCTTCGGATGGCGTCCCTTTTTGGAGGGGCTGACGGGGGAGGGTCCAGCGAGAAGCCCCAGAGACGGTTGAGGGATCCCAGCGCCGGATGAAACGCATGCCCGCTTGCCGCCTCAATGGCGACAGCCATTGCGAGCAACTTGTCGATCTCGTCGTCAAAGATGAAATCCGTCCGCTCTGGGGTACGGTTGAACCGCTTGATGGGGTTGTCCTTCGGGCCGTAAATGCTCATCTTGCGTTCGATGCGTGCCATTTCCCCGGCTGCCGCTGCGATGGCCTTCATGGCTGTTGCGCGCGGCACGCCCTCGATCGTGAACTCGACCAGCGTACCCATCATGAAGCGCGTTTCATGAACAGGCTCGGGGGAGCAGGCGGACAGGAACAAGACCGGAATGAACCAGAGGAGCCGATAGCGCATCATCAGCAGATTGTCATCAGTCATGGTTGCTTGGCAAGCGTGCTTGCATTGGCCAGCCGAATACCCGATAATTTCGCTCAAGTATTATTGCTGGACGAGGTGAGCATCTATGGCTGTGACATTGACTGAAAGGGCAGCAGGGAAAATCCGGGGCCTGCTGGAACGGGAGGAAAACGCCAACCTCCACTTGCGCATTTTCGTATCCGGGGGTGGCTGCTCCGGTTTTCAGTACGGATTCACCTTCGACGAGCAGATCAAGGATGATGATGAGATTGTTGAGACTCATGGAGTCAGGCTGCTGATTGACCCCATGAGTCTGAACCTGATCAAGGGGGCCGAGATCGATTACGAGACAACGATTCAGGGAGAGTCCTTTGTCATTCGCAATCCGAATGCGGCATCCACCTGTGGTTGCGGCAAGTCCTTCACCCCATCGGAAACGGGGGGGTGTGCCAATGCAAGCAGCTGCTACTGACGTGCCGGCGGTTGTCTTGAACGGGGGGCTCTGACTCCCATTTTTGCGGCCATGCTTTGCTGATGAATGATTCCGCCTTACAGGTTCAGGGTCTGCGCAAGGTCTATGCCAATGGGAAGACGGCCCTAGATGGCGTTGACCTTCAGGTATCCAAAGGGGCCTTCCATGCCTTACTGGGTCCGAATGGCGCAGGCAAGAGCACGTTGATCAATATCCTTGCCGATATCGTTCGCCCGACATCTGGGCTTGCGAAGATGTTCGGGCGCGATGTTTTCCATGAGCGTGCCTGGTGCAAGCGCCATCTGGGCGTCGTGCCGCAAGAAGTGGCCTTTGACCCCTTTTTTTCTCCTGTGGAGGTTCTGCGCATCACCAGTGGTCTGTTCGGTCGAAAACCGGATGATGCCTGGATCAACGAGCTGCTCGACCGCCTGGGGTTGGCCGAGCATGCGCACAAGAATACCCGACAGCTTTCCGGTGGCATGCGGCGGCGCTTGCTCGTGGCCCAGGCTCTTGTGCATCGGCCGTCGCTTGTTGTGCTTGATGAACCCACGGCAGGCGTCGATGTGGAGCTACGGCGCAGTCTCTGGGCCTTCATGCGGGAGTTGAACCGTTCCGGAACCACGATTCTTTTAACCACGCATTATCTCGAGGAGGCGGAACAGCTTTGTGATCATGTGACCATCATCGACGGCGGCCGTGTCGTGGCCGATCAGTCGATGCGCGAACTCATGGAGGTCGTGGCAGGGCGCTATCTGTATCTGGGCTATGGGGATGACTTCGAGCTTTCCGAGGCTGATGCAAGGGCCCTGTCGGCATTCCGGCCAAGGGTCATGTCCGGTGGCATCTGTTTGCGCCTTGGGGGGCAAGGTAGTGAAGGGCACGGGTTTCATCAGGTGTATGAGGCTGCCGTCAGCAGGCTCGGGATTCCGCGGAAGGTCGAGATTCGTCAGGAGGATCTCGAAGACGTGTTCATTCGCCTGACTGGTCGTGCGCGTCACGAAAGGAGCAGGGCATGAGGCCGCTGAATCCGTATGGAACCTGGACGCTGTTCTTGCGCGAAACCCGGCGTTTTCTCAAGGTTCATATGCAGACCATTGTCGCCCCGGCCTTGACCGCCCTTCTCTATGTCCTGATCTTCCGATATGCCATGGGGGCGCGCAGTGTGCCCGGCCTCGACGTGGACTACCTGACGTTCCTGATCCCCGGGCTTGTCATGATGTCCATGCTGCAGAACGCCTTTGCCAACACCTCCAGTTCCATCATTGTCGGCAAGGTCATGAATGTGCACATCTATCTGCTCATGGCGCCGCTGTCGGCGATGGAAATCATCCTGGCGCTTGTCGCGTCCGCGGTGGTTCGCGCCTTCATCGTGGCCGTGGCCATTCTTGCCGCCTTGTGGGTTTTCGTGGATATTCCGCTGTCCTCTGTGAGCTTGATCATGCTTTATGGCTTGTGCGGCAGCATGCTCATGGGCGGGCTGGGCATCATTGCCGGGATTTGGGCGGAAAAGTTCGATGATATCGCCCTGATCAACAATTTTGTCATCATGCCACTGACCTTTCTTTCGGGCGTTTTTTATTCGGTTGCCCAGCTTCCTCCCTTCTGGCAGCAGATCAATCGCTATAATCCATTTTTTTACCTGATCGACGGATTCCGACATGGCTTCGTCGGCGTGGGAGATACGGATCCCCATGCATCCATTGGCCTGGTTGCTGGCGCAACAACGATCTGCATCCTTGCATGCTGGCAGCTCTGGCGCACAGGCTGGCGCATGAAGCCCTAGCCCGGATTGTTCATGATGAGCATGCGCCGGGGTTCGAAATGTCGAAACTCTCGGCGCCATCCATTCGTGATCACATGAAACATCCGGGCTAGGGGGATCCGGCGGGCCTCTCCTCCATGACCGGAATGTCGATTTTTCTTGCCTGCAATGTGCTCAGGCGACGAGCCACTTCACCGGCAAGCTCGCGATAGCATTCGGCCTGTCTTGAATCCGGACGGGCAATCGTGATCGGTGTGCCTTCATCGGCATGGGTCCGGATGTCAATGTCCAGGGGAATCTGCGCAAGAAGTGGGGCGGCGATCTCGTCGCTGAGACGCTTGGCTCCACCCTCGGCAAAAATGTGGGATGTCTTGCCACAATGCGGACAGACGAACATGCTCATGTTTTCGACAATGCCCAGCGTGGGCACATGTACCTTGTCGAACATGGCTGCAGCCTTGCGGGCATCGATCAGGGCGATGTCCTGTGGTGTGGTGACAATAACGGCGCCGCTCATGGGCACGCGCTGCGCCAGTGTCAGGTGAATGTCGCCCGTTCCAGGCGGCAAGTCGATGAACAGGTAATCAAGCTCGCCCCAGGCGACATCATTGAGCAATTGCATGACGGCCCCGGAAACCATGGGGCCACGCCAGATCATGGCCTGATCCTCGCGAATCATGTAGCCGATGGACATGGTCTTTACGCCATAGTTTTCAAGCGGCTCGATGGTTTTGTCATGCACCTTGGGCTTCATGTCCGCCAGACGCATCATGCGCGGAATGGAAGGGCCGTAAATGTCTGCATCCAGAAGGCCCACCCTGGCGCCGGTCATGGCCATGGCCACGGCCAGGTTCACAGCGGTTGTCGATTTGCCCACGCCGCCCTTGCCGGAGGCAACGGCCACGATATGCGCGATGCCCGGGATGCTGCTCTTTACCCGGCTGTCAGCTTGCACGCGCGAAGTCATGGTGATGTCGACACGTTCGACGCCATCCAGTGAGCCGATGGCCTCGCTTGCCTGCTGTCGAAAGCGCTCCTTGACAGGGCAGGCAGGCGTGGTCAGTTCGATGGTGACCCGAACCCTTTCCCCCTGAATGTCGATGTCCTTGACGAAGCCAAGGCTGACGATATCCCGGCCGAGGTCGGGGTCGATGATCGTGCGCAGGGCCTGTTCAACATCGTTGCGGCTCGGCATATCGCACCTCCAGAAAGCGGCTAACCCGGATTTTTCTTGTGATCGCGAATGGATGGCGCCGAGAGTTTCGACATTTCGAACCCCGGCGCATGCTCATCATGAAAAATCCGGGCTAAGCATCGAATCCTGAGTAAATCTGTCAAGATTGGAATAGGCACACGGCAAAGTATGGACTTCATCTTCTATACGGCGGGAGATGCAATCCCTATACTTCCGCGCGATGGGTGAGTTTTTGCTGATCATCGTTTCTGCCGTGCTGGTCAACAATTACGTGCTGACCAAGTTTCTTGGCATCTGTCCGTTCCTGGGGGTCTCCAGCAAGCTTGAAACCGCGGTGGGCATGTCGTTTGCCGTCATGTTTGTCATGACCCTGGCATCGACGGCCTCGTGGCTCGTGCAGACGTTCATTCTGGAACCCTTCGACTTGATGTTTCTGCAGACGATCTTCTTTATCCTGATCATTGCATCCCTCGTGCAGTTCATTGAGATGCTGATTCACAAGACGAGCCCCGTGCTCTATCAGGCCCTGGGCATTTTTCTGCCGCTGATCACGACCAATTGCGCCGTCCTGGGTGTGGCATTGCTGAACGTGCAGCAGGGACAGGGGTTCTTTGCCTCGGTGCTTTACGGCTTTGGCGCTGCAGTCGGTTTTGCGCTGGTGCTTGTGCTGTTTGCTGGCTTGCGGGAACGGCTGAGTTATGCGCCGGTTCCCGATGCCTTTCGCGGAGCGCCCGTGGCGCTGGTGACAGCCGGCATGATGTCGCTCGCATTCATGGGCTTCTCCGGCCTGGTCAAGTTCTAGGACGCTTTCGGATGCATGTGCTCATAGCCGTTGCCAGTCTCGGTGGATTCGCACTCATTGCGGGCCTGCTCCTTTCGTTGGCGCAGAAGAAGTTCCGCGTGGAAGGCGACCCCATGGTGGAAAAGATCGATGCCGTGCTTCCACAGACCCAGTGCGGCCAGTGTGGCTATCCCGGCTGCAAGCCGTATGCCGAAGCTGTTGCCAGAGGCGAGGCCGATATCAACCATTGCGTGCCCGGCGGGGAGCGCACCATGCATCAGTTGGCGGACCTCATGGGGGTTGAGCCCAAGCCGCTTGCGGAGGAGCCGACGGCTCCAATGGTGGCATTCATTCGCGAGGACGATTGCATCGGCTGCACGCTGTGCATCAAGGCCTGCCCGGTGGATGCCATTGTGGGTGCCCCGAAACAATATCACACGGTCATTGCCGACTACTGTACCGGTTGCACGCTTTGCGTCGAGCCCTGTCCGGTGGATTGCATCGACATGCTTCTCAAGCCGGAGCTCATCGAGCACTGGGCTTGGCCCTTGCCGGAAACCGAGCGCGCAAGGATTGGGCGGGAGCGGAAGGGGAGTCATGCCCGCGCTGCTTAAACGACTGGGGCAGGTCCTGGGCTGGATGCCGGCGGGGTTCTTCGGTGGCATCGAGGTGCCGGATCGCAAGTTGACGGCCCACGAGCCCATCCGGGAATGTCCGGTTCCGGATGTGCTGATCCTGCCCATGAAGCAGCATATCGGTGAACAGTGCCATCCCTGTGTGCATATCGGCGATCATGTGCTCAAGGGGCAGAAGATTGCAGCCACCGAAGGCTATATGGCGGCACCCGTGCATGCGCCTGTTGCCGGCAAGGTGGTCAAGATCGAAGAGCACAGGATCGCGCATCCTTCCGGCCTTGGGCTGCCCTGCATCTTCATCGAGCCGGACGGCAGCGATGGCGAACACAGATATGAGCCCTGGGCGGACTGGGAGACCAGGGATCCGGCCGAATTGCGGGAACGCGTTCGCGAGTGCGGCATTGTCGGTTTGGGAGGGGCCGTTTTCCCGACCTTCATCAAGCTGGTCAGGGATCAGCATCATCCGATCAACACCCTGATCCTCAATGGCATTGAATGTGAGCCGTATCTGACAACCGACCATCGCCTGATGCTGGAGCATGCCGATGAGATTGTGCGTGGCTTGAGCATTCTGCGATACATGGTGGGTGCGAGGGAATGCGTGATTGCCATAGAGGACAACAAGCAGGATGCCGTGGAAGTGATGCGTCAGGCCGTCGTGCGCGCATCGCTGACCGGCGTGCGCGTCATTGCCATGCCGACACGGTATCCGCAGGGGAGTGAAAAGCAGTTGATCGAATCAATCACGGGCAAGCAGGTTCCAGCCGGCAAGCTGCCCGTCCATATCGGCGTATTGTGTCAGAATGTGGCTACCGCACGGGCCGTTTATCATGCCATTGAGCATGGCCGTGCGCTGACCGAGCGCGTTGTTACCGTGTCTGGCGAGGCCATGCCTAGGCCCGGCAATTTGCGTATTCCCTTCGGCGCGCCGGTCCGCTTTGTGTTGGCGCAATGCGGCTTGGAGGATCTGGATGGCGTGCATGTGCTTCATGGCGGACCAATGATGGGCGAACGCTTGCGCAGCGTGGATGTTCCGGTCGTCAAGGCGACCAACGGGCTGCTGGCCTTGCATGAGGAACAGATCCATGGGCTGAATGCGGAGGAGCAGCCATGCATCCACTGCGGGCATTGCGGCGAGGTTTGCCCCATCCGCCTTGTTCCCAACCTGTTGGCTGATCATTGTCGCAATGATGCCTTTGAACGCGCCGAGGCCTACCAGTTGTTCGATTGCATCGAATGCGGATGCTGCTCCTATGTATGTCCCTCATCGATTCCGCTGGTGCACTATTTTCGTTACGGCAAGGGGCAGCTTGCACAGATCCGCCGGGCCGAGACCTTTGCAGAGGAGTCTCGCAGGCGATCTGAGGCCAGGGAACGTCGACTGGCGCGGGAGCGCGAGGCCAAGCAGGCCCGTCGTCGCGCGAGAAAGGCAAGCACGCCTGCGCAGGCCGAGGACGGAGAAGGCTGATGCCGATTGTCAGTTCCCCGCATCTTCACGGCGGCGATTCGATTCGCTTGACCATGATGAGCGTCATCCTGGCGCTTCTCCCGGCATCACTCATGGCCATCTATCTTTTCGGCTGGCTGGCCGTGTTCATCATCACGACCTCCATGGCCACGTGCATGCTGGCCGAATGGCTTTGCCTGCGCTGCATGGGACGCAGCACCAAAGCCGTTTGGGATGGCTCCGCCGCGCTGACGGGCTTGTTGCTGGCCCTGACGTTGCCGCCCACATTGCCTTGGTGGATGGTTGTGCTGGGGAGCATCTTTGCCATTGTGCTGGGCAAGCAGGTCTATGGCGGCCTTGGCTTCAACCTGTTCAACCCGGCCTTGTCTGCAAGGGTGATCCTGTTGATTTCCTTTCCGCTGCAGATGACGACATGGATCGTGCCGATGGGAGATGCGCGCGCCGTCGTGGATCTGTATGACATCGCCGTGGCCTGGTCACTGTTCTGGTCGGGTCCGGAGGCGATCGGTCACACGCTGGATGCGATCACCATGGCCAGCCCCCTGGGGCATGTCAAAACCGAATGGACCGTTGGCGTCGGCGTGACGGATGCGCTGGTGCATTACAATTACAGTTACTTGGATGCCTTTCTGGGTTTCGAGGCCGGCAGCCTTGGCGAGACCAGCGCCATGGCCCTGCTGGTCGGCGGCATCTATCTGCTGGCCAGGCACACGATTACCTGGCACATCCCCTTTGCCTATCTTGCAACCGTGGCCCTTCTGGCGGCCGTCTTCAATGCCATCGATGCCGAACGCTTTGCGCCGCCGATGTTTCATTTGCTTGCGGGTGGCTTGATGCTTTGTGCCTTTTTCATGGCCACGGATCCGGTTTCTTCGCCAGTGACGCCGCTTGGACGTCTGTTCTTTGGCATGGGATGCGGCATTCTGACCTGGTGCATCCGCACCTTTGGAGGCTATCCTGAGGGAGCCATGTTTGCCGTGCTGCTGATGAACTGTGCCGTTCCGCTTATCGATCATTATTGCAGGCCGCGCGTCTATGGCCATTCGGTGGATCGCGATGCTGGATCGTGAGCAGACGAGGATGGTGCTGGCCCTGTTGCTCGTGGCGGTCGTCTCGACCATGCTGCTGGCAACCACGGACATGTTTACGCGAGAGCCCATCGCCAAGGCCCAGCGTGAGGCCCTGCATCGGGCGCTCATGCAGGTGATGCCTCCGCATGCCAATGATCCCCAGCAGGATGCCTTCGAGATGAAGCGCGGCGGAAGCAGATTGCGCATCTATCCTGCTCGTGATGAACGGGGGCATCTGCTGGCGTTGGCCTGGGAGGAGATTGCGCCGGACGGCTACTCGGGACGCATCCGCATTCTGATGGCCGTCGAGCCCGATGGCGTGCTTCATGCGGTGCGCATTACCGATCATCGGGAGACCCCGGGGCTCGGGGACGGTATCGTGACCAATCATGCCTGGCTGGCGTCCTTTCGGGGCAAGAGCCTGGACAATGCGACATGGAAAGTGCGCAAGGATGGCGGAGATTTTGATCAGTTTACCGGAGCGACCATCAGCCCCAGGGCCGTCGTTAAGGCCGTTCACCGGGGCTTGCTGTTTTTCAGGGAGCATCGGAGCGAACTGCTTTCCCTGAGCGGAGCGCCGGACAGCAAGAAGGCTGTGGAGGAAGGACCATGAAGCGCATGGATATCGTCCGGGATGGGATCTGGAGGAACAACACGATCTTTGTCCAGTTGCTCGGCATGTGTCCGCTGCTGGGCGTGACGACATCGGCGGAGAATGGTCTGTGGATGGGTCTTGCGACCATGCTCGTGCTGCTGGGTTCCAACCTGGTCGTGTCGCTGATTCGCGGGGCCATTCCCGTTCATGTCAGGATTCCATGTTACATCACGATCATCGCGGCCTTCGTGACGGTCGTGGACATGGCCATGAATGCATGGATGCATGAGACATACCTCGTGCTTGGCTTGTTCATCCCGCTCATTGTCGTCAATTGTGCCATCATGGGCAGGGCCGAGGGGTTTGCGAGCAAGCATGGCCCGGTGGCATCGGCCATCGATGCCCTGTCCGTGGGAGGAGGCTTTACGTTGGCGCTCGTGTTGCTGGGCGGCGTGCGTGAATTTCTTGGCAAAGGCGAGATCTTTGGCTTGCAGGTCATTGGCAGCTATCCGGACATGCTGATGTTCGTGCTTCCTCCAGGCGCCTTTATCGCCTTGGGGATGATGCTGGCCGGTATCAATGTGCTCAATCGCTGGCTTGAGCAGCGGCGCGCTGCGGCGCCGGAAACGGCGCGGGAGCGTGCATGATGGACTGGATGGCACTGCTGATCATGCTTCCCCTGGCCGCGCTTTGCTGGTGGGCGGGTTTCGTCGCGACCAAGCGCATGCGACTGGCAAAGAATCGCGAGCGCGAGGAGATGGCGCGCAGGTTGAAGGAAGGGTCTGAGAAGGAGGAAAGCTGATGCCCTATCTGCACTTGAGAACGAATGTTGACATCGAGGATGAACAGGATCTCCTGCAAAAGTGCTCCTCGACCCTGGCCCGGGAGTTGGGCAAGCCCGAGCGTTATGTCATGGTTTCCCTGGCCCAGGGCGTGCCGCTGCGCTTTGCCGGCACGGCGGAGCCGGCTGCCTATGTCGAGCTCAAGAGCCTTGGTCTGACCACGGCCTCGACGGCGCCATTGTCCGCCGCCATCTGCAGGCTGCTGGCCGAGGAACTGGGCATTGATCAGGCAAGGGTCTATATCGAGTTTGCCTCGCCCGAGCGGGCCATGTTCGGCTGGAACGGAGGAACCTTTTAAATTGGCCGTTCGCGAGATATTGATTCATCCGGATCCCAGGCTGCGCGAGGTGGCACGTCCCGTGGCGTTTCCTCTTGCCGATGAGGTTCGTCGGCTTGTCGAGGACCTTGCCGATACAATGTATGACGCACCTGGAGTCGGGCTGGCCGCGCCCCAGATCGGTGTGCCGCTTCGCGTGGCTGTAACCGACACGCTTTGGCGCAGTGAAGAGGTTCGTCATTCCAAGGAAGAGGAGCCCTGCGGACCTGCCCGTGATCTCAGGGTATGGATCAACCCGGAATTTCTGTGGAGAAGCGAGGAAACGGCCACTTGGGAAGAAGGCTGCCTGTCCATTCCCGAGATCTACGCCGATGTGACGCGTCCGGCCCGCGTGCGCCTGAGTTGGTATGATCTGGATGGCAACCGTCACGAACAGGATTTTGAGGGTTTTCTGGCCGTGGCGTTGCAGCACGAGTTCGACCACCTTGATGGCCGCCTGTTTATCGACTATCTGAGCCCGCTCAAGCGGCGCATGATCACGAAGAAAATGATCAAGAAGTACAAAAGCTGATGCGCATTGTTTTTGCCGGAACGCCCGCGTTTGCAACGTATGCCCTGGACGCCCTGTTGGCATGCCCGGATTGCGAGCTTGTTGGTGTCGTGACCCAGCCGGACAGAAGGGCCGGCAGGGGCATGCGCATGCAGCCTTCGCCGGTCAAGCAGCTGGCCCTGAAGCACGGACTGGACATCATCATGCCGCAGACCCTGCGTGACAATGCGCCGGCCTTGAGCTGGCTGCGTGAAAGGCGACCGGATTTTTTGGTCGTCGTCGCCTTTGGCCTGTTGCTGCCGGCGGCATGGCTGGAAATCCCCCGCGTGGCGCCGGTCAATGTGCATGCCTCACTGCTGCCGAGATGGCGTGGAGCCGCACCGATTGAACGCGCCCTGCTTGCCGGGGACGAGGCAACGGGCGTGTGCATCATGCATATGGAGCAGGGGCTGGATACCGGCGGCATCTACGCGCGGCGGGTTGTTCCGATCACACCCACGACGACCGGCGGCGAGCTCTGGCAAAGACTTGCCCATGAGGGCGCGGAACTTCTTGTGGAAACCCTGCCCAAGATAGCCTCGGGCCTGAAGGCCATGCCCCAGGACGAGCATGGCGTGAGCTATGCGGCAAAGATCACTGCCGAGGATCGCCTCGTCGACTGGCGCAGGCATGCCGCCAGCGAATGCGATCGCATTGTGCGCTGCTTTTTCCCTCGTCCCGGAGCCCGCTGTGTCTGGCAGGGACGCTGGCTCAAGCTGCTGGCCGGCAAGCCGTTGCCCGAGCGGACGAACAGCGATCCGGGCACCATTGTGGCTCTTGATGATGGGCTGAAGATCGCTTGTGCGGGGGGATCGGTGTATTGCCTGACGCAGGTTCAGCCGGAAGGCAAGAAGCCCATGGACGCCGCAGCCTTTGCAAGAGGCGCACGGCTGAAAGCGGGCATGAGTCTGCATTGAGGAAAGAGGGGGAATCGGTTCGTTCCCGCATCGTTGCAGCACGGATTCTTCAGGGGGTGTTGCAGCAGCGGAAGAAGGCAAGGCAGCTGCTCGAGATTCATGCCTCAAAGCTGGAACCGCGCACACGCGCCTGGGTCCATGAGGCCGTCTACGGGGTGCTGCGTCACTTTTTTTCCCTTGAGGTCGATATCAGCCGATTCCTGAGAAGCAAGCCGGAGCCAGCCGTGCTTTCCGTGTTGTTGCTGGGGGGCTACCAGATCCGACATATGAAGACAGCCCCGCATGCGGCCGTGGCCGAGACGGTTGAGGCTGCGAAGAATGTCTGCCCCCGGGCTTCGGGCCTGGTCAATGCCGTGCTTCGTCGCCTGGCTGAATCCAGTCCGCCTTCTCGCCTGAAGCCGCATCAACGGCTGGAGCTGCCCCAGTGGCTTTACCGCCATTGGCGAGATGCCTTTGGACGGGAACTCGTCTGCCAGTTTGCCTCTTTCTTTTGCCGGAAACCGGTGCTGTGTCTGGCTGCGACGACACCAGCCGAGAACTATGTGGCCCGGTTGAGAGATTTGGGGATCAGCGCAAGCGTCGGATCACATGCCCCATCGGCCATTCTCGTGCATGACCCCGTCGATGTCACCTCGCTTCCCGGTTACAGCGAGGGGCAGATCCTGGTCATGGACCAGGCTGGCCAGATGGCCGTTCATGCCTTGCCTGAAAGCCGCTCGGGCATCGTGCTGGACCTGTGCGCAGCGCCGGGTGGAAAGGGCTGCCTGCTTGCCAGCCGCATGCCCGATGCGCGTGTCGTGTCTGTCGAGTTGTCCTCATCCCGCATCCCCCGGCTGCGGGAGAACATGCGTCGCATGAGCCAGGGCAATCATGTGCTTGTTCAGGCCGATGCCAGATGCTTGCCTTTCCCGGCAGCCTGCGCCGAACGCGTGTTGCTGGATGCGCCATGCTCAGCCTCCGGCATCCTGAGGCGACACCCGGATGCAAAGTTCCTTCATGGTCCGGAGGAATTACCGGTCTTCCGCGATCTCCAGCAGGAGATGCTGCGGGAGGGGCTGCGCGTGCTGGGAACAGGCGGATATCTGCTGTATGTCGTCTGCTCGATTCATCCCGAGGAGAATGAGCAGGTGATTGAACCGTTTCTGGAGCAGGTGGTCGAACAGCGGCGCATCTTTCCGTCTTTGACGCATGATGGCTTTTTCTATGCGCTTCTGCGCGCGTAATTCTCCCGAGGCTTCATGATCATCTGCTCATGCCCGGGCCCTGGGCTGCGATGGTCCCAAAACCAAAACGCTCTTTCTTTCGCTTCTTGCTGTCGCTATCATGCCCGGCCCTGCATCGAGGTGCCCCATTCGCCGTTCCGGCGCTTGGGGTGAAACGGGAAGTCCGGTGGGATCATGATGAAGATGATCGAGTCCGGCGCTGCCCCCGCAACTGTGAGTCTGACGACGTCATGCGGCAAGCCACTGGAAAAGTATCCGGGAAGGCATGCATGACGGAGAATGAGGACAAGCCAGGAGACCGGCCCGATGCATGATGGAAGGACGCCACGGGGTGTGGGCGCGCCGGCATCGATGGTCCATGGCTTCCGATGACTTGCGTTTTCGCTCCGCCCTCTTGCGCGTGCTTCCTAAAATATTTGCACGGTGGGTGCATAAAGGAGCAGAACTCATGAAAAAAACACGATGGAGCGTCATAGGTCTTGGCGCATTGCTTGGTCTGGTGGCTGCCTCGGTCGCGCATGCCGCGGACATGGGAGAGGTGGTGGTTACGGCTGATCGCATGGATACCCCCTCGGATGAAATCACGGCAGATACGACCGTCATCACGCGCGAGGACATCGAGCAAAGCGGAGCCGTGACGGTGGCGGAATTGCTGCGCCGGGTGGCTGCCGTTGAAGTGACCACGGCCGGCGGTCCGGGCAAGGCGACAAGCCTTTTTTTGCGGGGAACGAATCCAGGGCATACGCTTGTGCTGATCGATGGCTTGCGCGTGGGATCGGCCACGCTGGGCCAGTTTGACTGGGCCAATCTCTCGCTGAATGGCATCGAGCGCATAGAAATCGTGCGCGGTCCCCAGTCGTCCCTTTACGGTGCCGATGCCATCGGTGGCGTCATTCAGATCTTTACCCGGTCTGGCTCTGCAGAGAACCATGCGAGGGTTCTTGTCGAGACCGGAGACCTGGGCTCGAGCCGGGTTTCAGCCGGGATCAGTGGTGGCAATGAGGCGGGTATCCGTTACGGCCTCCATGCAGAGGCTCAGCGTACGCGGGGTGTCTCCGCTGCCGCGGTCGGCACGGAGGCGGACAGCTTTTCCGCAACGAATTGGGGTGGCAAGCTGGAAGTCCCCATGGGCGACGGGCAGATCCGCATCTTCGGCCACAGCAATGATGGCTCGACGGGATTGGACGGCTTTGATCCCGCAACCTTCACATTCGGGGATATCCTGAATTTCAACCAGCGCCTGCGCCAGCAGCAATGGGGCCTGGAGGCCGAATATCCCGTCGGTGAAGCCTGGACGACACTACTCAGGCTCGGACGCAGCCAGGATGTCTATGCCACGACGGATCCCGTGACCGCGTTCAACAATGCCTATATCCGCACGCGCATCGATCAACTGAGCTGGGAGAACCGTTTTCATTTTGAGGCCATCGATGCGTTGCTCGGGATTGAGCAGCATCGTGATCTGGGACAGAACCTGTCGATGGGGATCAATCGGCGCATGGATCAGACGGCCGGGTTTGCCAGTCTTGCCTGGCACCATGATGCATTCGATGTTTCAGCCGCGTTGCGTCAGGATCGGAACAACATCGTCGCCGACAAGATGACGTACCGTCTCGGGCTTGCCGTGCATCCCTTTTCAGGCATCAAGCTGTTTGCCAATTATGGCACGGGCTTCAAGGCACCTTCCCTGAACGACCTGTATTGGCCGGCCACGGTGTTTTCCGCGGGCAATCCGAACCTTCGCCCTGAGTCCTCGAAAGGCACGGATGTGGGGCTCTCCTGGAATGACGAGGGCGAGTGGGGAAGGCTCTCTGCCTCGGCAACCTGGTTCAGCCAGGATATCCGCGATCTGATCAGCTGGGAACAGGTCAAGCCTTTTTTCTGGCAGCCGACGAATATCGGGCGGGCGAAGGTCCATGGCTGGGAATTCTCACTGGACTACCATTTCGGGCCGGGCTATGTGCGCGGCAACTGGACTGTGCAGCGGGCTCGCAATGCACTGGACGGCACTTGGCTGCCTCGCAGGGCCCGCGAGAAGGGCGGCTTCGGCATCGGCATGGATGGCGGTCGCTGGGGGTTTGATGCCTGGTGGGCGATCGTGGGTCCGAGATTTTCCAGTCCTGGAAACATCAGTCCGATGCAAGGCTATGACAAGCTGGACATGCGCGCCTGGGTGGAAGTCGTCGAGCATGTCCGCCTGCTTGGCAGGGTCGAGAATGCAACGAACCAGCGCTATGAAGAAGTGGCGGGTTATGGTGTGATGCCTCGCATCTGGTATGTCGGGGTTGAAGGGCGCTACTGAACCGGTCACGAGACGCATGCTTGCGGCGCTGGTCGTCGCGCTCATGCTCCATGGCCTGTTGCTGCTGTTGCTCGAGCCGCCCCGGTCCGGGCCATGGCTTGGCCGGGGCGCGGACATGCTACCTGTACAGATCGTCCGGGCGCCTGTCCGGGAAGGCAAGGCCTTGCCTGAATCAACTCCGTCCACAGTACGGCGGGATCAACGACGAACCGAGGCGCAGGAAGCGCCTCGGTCCTTAGCTCGGCAAGCAGCGAGGCGACCTTCTGCCATGCGCGATGGCATTCTGCCTGCGAAGGGGGCGACCACGAGCAGGAGCAGGCCACGCATGTCCGGACAGGCGGACATGGGACAGGAGAAGGGAATGGCCCGTCCGCCGTCTGACAGCGGGAATAGAGCAAAGCCGGCGGCGCGGGGTGTGCCGGATGCCGTGCGCGCGACGCTCCTGGCGCACATCCATTATCCATGGCTGGCTCGCCGCATGGGATGGACTGGGCGGGTGCTGATTGGCTTCAGGGTACAGGATCGGCGTCTCAATGAGGTGCATGTGCTTGAATCCAGCGGGCATGATGCGCTCGATCGTGCGGCCATGCGCGGCATCAGCGGCGTGCGGCGCATTGCCCTGACGGATGGAGACTATCGGCTTCCGGTCAGGTTCGTGCTCCAGTGATCATGCTGGTGCGCATCGCTGTTCTGTCGCTTGGCCTGCTGCTCATGAGCCATGGGGCTTACGCGAAGCAGGAGCGCATTCTCGCCCTGGCGCCGCACGTCTGCGAAATCCTGTTTGCCATCGGTGCAGGCGATGAGATTGTTGGCGCCGTGGATTATTGCGACTACCCCGTGCAGGCCCGGAGTGTGCCCAGGGTCGGGAATTATCTGGGTGTGAATGCCGAGGCTGCGCTCCGTCTTCACCCGACCGTGGTCATCGCATTCAACGGCGACGATCCGGGACTGGCGCTTCTCAGACGCCACGGGGCGCGCATCATGATCAGCAATCCGCATGGATTGAGCGATGTGATCGAGGACATCATGCGCATCGGGCGTGCCGTTGGTCGTGAACGGGAAGCCAAAAGGCTGGCGGAGAGCATCGAAGGCCGGCTTCGGGCAGCCAGCGCCCTGGTGCCGGAAAAAAGGATTCCCGTCTTCTATGAAATCTGGCCGAGTCCCTTGATGACTCCGGGGAAGAACAGCTACATCACGGACCTTTTGCGAACGGCCGGCTTTGAATCCGTGAGTTCCTCCATAGAGGCCGAGACCGCCAGGGTTGGCCTGGAAGGGATTATTCGGGCGCATCCGCAGGTGGTTTTTGTCCCTGATGAGGCACGTGATGTCGAGGCGCGTCGCCGGTACTGGAAGCGCTGGCTCGGCCAGAAGGTCGAGGTTTTCGCGCTTCCCGATGACCTCGTGCATCGCCCGGGGCCTAGGCTGGTGGATGCCCTGGAGAGGCTGGTCAGGATCAGACTGGAGCTGAAACATGGACGAAATCATGGACGCTGAGGTCAGGAGCGCTTTTTATCGCGTGCTCCATGCACGGCGCGACATGCGGCATTTTGCCGCTGGCGAGGTGGCGCCCGAGGTGCTGAGACGCATCCTGGAAGCCGGGCATGCCGCACCGAGCGTGGGCCTCATGCAGCCCTGGCGGTTCATTCGCATCAGCGACAGCAGGCTGCGCGCAGAGTTGGCCGGGCTGGTGGAAAGGGAACGCCAGCACACGGCAGAGCGCATGGGCGGGCGCAGCAGGGAATTTCTCCGCCTGAAGGTGGAGGGAATCCTCGAATGCGCCGAGTTGATCGCAGTGGTCATGGCACCGGATGACGGCACCATCTTTGGACGGCGGACCATGCCCGAGGAGATGGCCCTGGCTTCATGTGCCTGCGCCATCGAGAACATGTGGCTGGCGGCCCGCGCCGAGAATCTGGGCATGGGATGGGTGTCATTTTTTGATCCGGCACAGGTGGCGGCATTGCTCCGCTGTCCACCGGGTGCAAAACCGCTGGCCCTGCTTTGCCTGGGACCAGTGACGGATTTCTACGAAGCACCGATGCTCGAGCTGAGGGCATGGCGCAACCGCCTGCCGCTGTCGTCCGTGCTGGGAGAAAACCGTTATCCCGGCGAAGAAAAGAAATGACCATCCTGCTGGCCTTGCTGCTGGAGTGGTTGCTGGGAGATCCGTCCAACCGATGGCATCCAGTGGCCTGGTTCGGAAGTTGGGCGGGCAGGTTGGAGCGAAGCTTTCATGCCGATAGCCGGCTGCGCGGCTGCTGTCTCTGGATAGCGGCGCTTCTTCCGCCGCTGGCGTTGATAGTGGTGATTCATTCGGCGTTGCCCTCGACATGGCGCCTGCTTTTCGATGCACTCGCCCTCTGGTGCTGCCTGGGCTGGTGCACCCTGTCCAGACGAGTACATTGCGTGATCGCGGCCGGGGATGTCGTGTCAGCCAGGGAAGCGGTCGGCCACCTTGTCAGCCGGGATGTTCAAGCGATGAAGATCGTCGATGCGCGGCGGGCCGCCCTGGAATCCATGGTCGAGAACGCTTCAGATGCGGTTGTGGCTTCGCTGTTCTGGTTTCTTGTGCTGGGCATGCCGGGAGCCGTGGCCCATCGCATGATCAATACGCTGGATGCGATGTGGGGTTATCGGAACCCGCGCTATGCTCGCTTCGGCTGGTTTGCGGCGCGCATGGATGACATCGTCAACTGGGTGCCTGCGCGCATTACGGCAGTCGCCCTGTTGATCCTGGCAGGCCGTGTACGTGATTGGCATATGCTCATCGTGCAGGCCAGGACGCATGCATCGCCCAATGCCGGATGGCCCGAAGCCGCCCTTGCGCTGGCGGCCGGCATTCGCCTGGGCGGACCCGTGATGCGCGAGGGAAGGCTCGATGTCAGGCCGGACTATGGCCCCTTGTTGGCCCGGGAACCCGATGAATGCGCCTCGCGGGTGGCAGCGAGCATGGTGAACCGGACGTTGCTCGTTATAGCCCTGCTTGCCGCCGGGTTGGAACTTGCCCGCTGACCACTCACAGGAGCATCTCCGCGTTGCGCTGGATAGGATGGCGCATGGTGGGCGACTGGAGGCGACCGCCAGGGAATGGGATTGCGCGCCCGAGCAGATTCTGGACCTCTCCACGGGGCTGCATCCGGACGGCCCTCCTTCCTGGTTGCCAGAGTGGATGGCCCGGCATGCTCATCTGGCAGCCCGATATCCTGATGGGGAAGGGGAGCCTG
The DNA here is from genome assembly GCA_015488115.1 of Mariprofundaceae bacterium. Lineage (GTDB taxonomy): Bacteria > Pseudomonadota > Zetaproteobacteria > Mariprofundales > Mariprofundaceae > J005. The sequence goes on along the minus strand of WFOK01000070.1, from coordinate 3,419 downwards.
CACGTACGGCCCTGAGCGAGGCCTTGGGCGTTTCCCCTGAATCGGTATGTGTGGGCGCGGGTGCCCAGGCCTTCATCGAGGTGCTTGTTCAGGCCATGGGATGGCGCTCGCTGGCTGTTGAGATTCCATGTTACGCCGAGCCCCTGCGCGCTGCGGACAGGGTAGGCTGCAGGGTCCGCGGTTTCGGAAGAACGCATTCGCCGCCGGCGGCCGATGCTGTCTGGATCACGAGCCCGCATAATCCGGATGGGGGGCTGCGTGACTTTCCAGGTGGCAGAGAGGGGGTGCTTGATGAGTCCTACATGTCTTTTGCCGCTCGCCGTCGTCTCGGCGTGATGCCTGGTGTCATCCGCTTGGGATCGCTGACCAAGCTGTTTGCGATTCCAGGCCTGAGGATCGGCTATGTGGTGGCCAGTGCAGGCATGATCAGGCGGATCCGACGCTGGCTTCCACCATGGCCGGTCGCAACCCCGGTATTGCATCTGCTTCCCCGTTTGCTGCGGGAGGCCGAATCCCGGGATGCCCGCACGGCCGACGCCCGCCGGCGCCTGGAAAGCCTGCTCGTGCGTCATGGATGGCAGGTTCAACCCTCCCAGGCTTCTTTCGTGCTGGCCAGGCCTCGGGGAAAGATGCCGGCGTTTGCAGCCCATTTGATTCTTGTGCGCATGTTTCCCGAGTGGCCAGAACTTCATGGTTGGGTACGCTTCGGATTGCCGGCCGCTCAACGGGATTGGACCCGGCTGGAGACGGCCTTGCAGGCCGATGACGTCGGAAGACAGTAGCAGGAGGGCTGAGAGGAACGCATGTGTCGTCTGCGAATACGCGCGAGCAAGCATCATTGGATCAATACTGCTCCACCCCAATGGCCAGGGAGGGGGGCTTGAAGGGCTTGCTCTTGGCCGTGGGATTTTTGACCCGCATCCCGGTGCCCGAGGTGCGCGGCGATTTGTCCCGCTCGGCGGTCTGGTTCCCCTTGGTCGGTCTCCTGATCGGTGTGCTGGTCATGTCCGTGCTGCTGCTCGTGCAGCATCATGTCCCTCAGTTTGCCGCCTTGCTGGGCGTTCTTGCCTGGGTGGGCATAACCGGCGGGCTTCATCTGGATGGCGCTGCAGACATGGCCGATGCGCTGGGGGCGGCCCATCGCGACCCGGAACGTTTCCATGCCGTCATGAAAGATCCCCATGTGGGCAGCTTCGGAGTCATGGCGATCCTGTTCATTGTGCTGATCAAGCTACAGGCGCTTGACATGCTTGTCGGGGAAAGCGGCCGCATGATGGCCCTGGCGCTGATTCCGGCCTGGGCGCGGCTTGCAGCCGTTTTCTGGGCGCGAGCCCTGCCGCCCGTCGCGGCCGGTATGGGCGAGCGCTTCTGCTGGCGGATGCGCAGGTCGGGGTTGGTGGCCTGGGCCATTGTGTTGGGCCTTGCTTCGCTGGCGTGTGGCGCTCCCGTGCTGTTGCCGGCGGCGCTGCTGGCGTTGATTGGCTGGTGGCTGTTCTTGCGGACCAAGGTTCGGGGAATGAGCGGGGACTGCCTGGGCGCTGGTATTGAGTGGATGGAATGCCTGCTGTTGCTGGCGATGGTGCTTTCATGAGAGCCTGGTGGTACTGGTTGCTGCTTGTGTTGCTGATGCTGATGCTTGGCCTTGCTGGGCTGGGCATCGGCGAGAAGTGGATCAATCCGTTTTCGCCGGGTAATGGGGTTGAACAGACGATCCTCTGGGAGTTGCGCTGGCCTAGATTGCTCACGGCCTTTGCGGTTGGCGGGCTGTTGGCCCTGGCCGGTGCCTGGTTTCAGGTGTTGCTGGGCAATCCGCTGGCCGAGCCCTATGTGCTGGGTGTGGCCGGGTCGGCCTCGGTTGGCGCCGTGAGCAGTTTGATGATCTGGTCTGCTTCAACTGTGGCCATGAGCTTGGGGGCCTTTGCTGGGGCCTGGCTGGGCATCTTTGTGGTCATGCGCTTTGCCAGACTGGGCACGTCGGGCATGCTGCTTGCCGGTGTCGTGCTGGCCGCATTTTGGGCCGCTGTGCTGGCCCTTCTTCTGGCCCTGCTTCCCGAGCGGGGGCTGTACCAGGCCTTTTCCTGGATGATGGGAAACCTGAGCCATTCCGATGTTCCCGTGTCGCTGCTTCTTGTCTCTTGGGCCTTGGCTCTCGCTGCCGGGATCTGGCTTGCCCATGCCCTGGATTGCCTGCTGCTTGGCCCCAGGCATGCGGAATCGCTGGGCGTGAACGTCGGCCTCTTGCGTCAGCGTCTGCTCTGGCTGGCCAGTGCGGTCACGGCGCTTGCCGTGACCGCCGCCGGCACCATTGGCTTCGTCGGCCTGGTGGTTCCCCATGTCATGCGGCTGCTGTTTGGAAGTCGGCATGCGCGGATGCTGCCGGCTACGGCCCTTGGCGGAGGCATGTTGCTGGTGCTTTCGGATACGGTGGCCCGCACAATTGTGGCCCCTGCCGAATTGCCCGTGGGCGTGTTGACGGCGATGATTGGGGTGCCGGTATTTCTTTGGCTGCTCGTGCACAGGAGGGGGCGTGCTTGAACTTCGGAATCTGCGCCTGGCCCGCGGCGCTCGGGAACTGATCCGTGATCTGGGCATCAAGCTGTTCGCCGGGGAAACATGTGTCGTGCTCGGCAGCAATGGGGTCGGCAAGTCGACATTGCTGATGACGCTTGCAGGGTTGCACGCGGCCAAAGAGGGAAGCATCTTGGTGGGGGGCGTGGAGCTGGCGTGCATGGGTTCGAGGCAGAGGTCGCGCCTTCTGGCCTGGTGTGGGGACCTGCCAGCAGACGAGTTTGGCCTGACGGTGCGTGATCGCCTTGACCTGGCGGCTGAGGCGTGTGAGGAATCGCGTCTGCTTGAAGCTGCGCGCCGTTTTGATCTGCTGGATTTGCTGGACCGGGACATGGCCGGATTGTCCGCAGGGGAAAGGCAGCGCTGTGAACTAGCCGCCTTGATGCTGCGGGATGTCCCGGTATGGCTGCTTGATGAGCCATGCGCGCATCTCGATTTGCGGCATCAGAAGGATGCGCTTTCCCTGATACGCGAGCAAAAGGCATTGGGACGGCTTGTCGTGGTCGTGCTGCATGATCTGGTTCAGGCCGCTTGCGTGGCGGACCGGGTGCTCTTGCTGGACGGAAACGGCGGGTGGCGGTTTGACGAGGCCGGTCGGCTTTTGCGGCGGGAGGTCCTGGAGCCCCTTTATCAGGCGAGGCTTTCGTCCTGCGGCCAAGGCAAGGGCCATCAAGTGCTGATTCCCGATTTTTCCTGAGTCGTGTCAGTAACACATAACCTGTCCTGATTAGTAGCACGAGGGTTGTCCGGTTGAGACGATCGCCCTGGAGGTGATGGTCATGCGGAGAACGAAGGTGTTACAGGAGGTCAGAAGGATGAGGTTTCTGGAGGCATATGACGGTTGGCGTCGG
>WFOK01000069.1 GCA_015488115.1 Mariprofundaceae bacterium | reverse complement strand
TGCACGATCAACGGCCTGTCTCGAAGCAGGGCATACTGCTTCGGCCGTTCACCACCGAAACGTAAGCCGCGACCGGCAGCAAGCAGCAGAACGGCAACCTTCATGGGGAGATTTTGCACCATCCTCAGCAACGGTCAACTCATATCCGTTGCACGGTCATGCGGCATCCGATATAAACCGCAGTCCATGACAGTGCATGCCAGCATCGCCTATAGTAGACCGCTCATGGAGCGGCGCAAATGAACATCGCATTTCTTTTTCCCCTGGCCGGGATTCTGAGCCTGATCGCCAGCCTGCTGGTCTGGCGACCTGTGCTACGGAAGGAGATTGAGACCATGCAGGCGCAGACGCCGCAGGTGCAGTTGCTTCTCGGCGGCAGCATTCTGCTGACCATGGGCGCCCTGATCGGGCTGAACCCGGTGACCAGCCAAGGCATCAATATGACCTTGGCCAGTAGCGTCGGCCTTGCCACGCTGATCGTGCAGCTCATTCATTTCTACGGCATTGTGCGCCATGGCATCCAGGGACTCGGTCTGTTCATTCTGCCGGCGACGGCGCTTCCGCTGCTCGTCGTGCCCTGGCTTCCCGAGGCACATGCGCCAAACTGGGTACAGACGCGTTCGATCCTTGAGGACACTCATCTGCTGATCTCGATGATCGGCTATGCCGTGCTTACGCTGGCTGCCGTGCATGCACTGATGTTCCTGCTTGTTGATCGCGCGCTGAAGAGGAAGCGCCTTGGCGGACTGGTCCAGGCTCTGCCGCCGCTTTCCTATATCGACCGCCACATGTACGCGCAGGTACGTGGAGCGACCTGGCTGATCGGCATCAGTATCCTGACCGGGCTGAGCTGGCAATGGGTCAGTTACGAACATTTCGCGTTGCTGAATCACAAGGTGCTGCTCGCCCTGTTTTCATTCGGCGTGCTGTTGCTGCTGCTGCTCAAGCACAAGCGCCACCAGTGGCCGGGCCGGACCTCGAGCAAGGTGATCCTGGCAGCCTATGGCCTGATGGTACTCGCCTACTTCGGCGTCAAATTCATCCTGTCCTGGCTCCATTGATGCAGCCCATGCGTCCATGAACCCGTCTGAACTCTCGCTTTCCATTCTTGTCGTTACGCTGCTGGTCCTGCTGCTGCTTTCGGCCTTCTTTTCCGGCTCGGAGACCGCCCTGACCCGGGCGCGCAAGAGCCGCATGCGCACCCGGGCGCACGAAGGCGATCGAGGCGCCAGACTGGCCCTAAAGCTGCTCGAGCGTCCGGAAGCCATGCTGTCGACAATTCTGCTGGGCAACAATTTCGTCAACATCGCCGCCTCGGCCTTGGCCACGGCCGTCTGCATCTCCATCTTCGGCGAGGCCGGCATCGCCTATGCCACGATCATCATGACCCTGATCGTGCTCATATTCGCCGAGGTTCTGCCCAAAACCATTGCCGTCACGGACGCCGAACGCTTCGCGTGCCGGGTGGCCGCACCGATGCGCGCGATCGAGTGGCTGCTGACGCCGCTGGTCTGGCTGCTCATGCACACGATTGAAGGACTCAAGCGCATCCTGCGTATTCCGAAGGCCGTGGAAACGCCGCTGACGCACAAGGAGCTGTCCATGCTCATTGACATCAGCGCGGAATCCGGCGTGTTGGATGCGGCCAGGGAGCAGATGCTGAGCAGCAGCCTTCATTTGCATGAGGTGCCGGTCAAGGCCCTGATGGTGCCGCGAAAATCGATGCAGCTCATTGATGGTCACCTGTGCATTGCGGAGGTGCTCGAACAGATTGCCCGGCAACCCTACTCCCGTTATCCCGTCTATCTCGACACGACCGATAACATCGTCGGCATCCTGCATATCAGGGAATTGATCCGCCTGAAAGACGACCGGCGCAGGCTGTCCGAAACCATGCTCTGGCAGACCCCGATCTTCATTCCCTCGACGAAGAATGCACTGGCCCAGTTGTTCGACTTCCAGACCCAACACCAGCACATGGCCATCGTCGTTGATGAATTCGGGGACATCGAGGGATTGATTACCTTGGAGGACATCATCGAGGAGATTGTCGGCGAAATCCACGACGAATCCGACCGTCCGCGCTATTCAGACATGTGGGTGCGACCCGACGGTTCCCTGATCGCCGCGGCCACGGCCAGCCTGCACGAGATCAACCAAACGATGGACTGGGATTTGCCGGAAGAAGGCGCCAACACCATCGGCGGCCTGATCGTCGAAACCCTGGGCATCCAACCCGAGGCCCCCCTGTGCCTGGTCATCGCGGGCATCCGCATCGAGATCCTGAGCATCCGGGAAGACTGGATTCAGCGCGTTCGCCTGACCGCCATGAAACGGCAGACGGAAATGGAAAAACGGGAGGACTGAGAAAGCCCCCGATCTATTCCGTGGAAAGCCTGCGCTTGAGCGCCAAAAGGTCCTGCCAGCTATAACGCTTCTGCTGCGGCGAACGCAACAGATAAGCGGGATGATAGCTCACGAGCACGGGAATCCCGTTCAGCTCATGCCAGCGCTCACGCAGGGCACGCAGAGGCTGCTCGGTGCCGAGCACCTTTTGGGCAGCCACACGTCCGAGCAGGCAGATAACCTTGGGCGAAAGAATGGAAAGCTGCCGATCGAACCAGACATGGCATGCAGCTAGCTCATCGGCCTCCGGATCCCTGTTGTTCGGCGGACGGCACTTGATCGTGTTCATGATATAGACCTGATCGCGCCTGAAGCCGATGGCAGCCAACATGCGATCGAGCAGGCGGCCGGCACGGCCAACGAAGGGCTCGCCCTGAAGATCCTCATCTCGACCCGGCGCCTCCCCGATAAAGACCAAGTCAGCCGTCGCGCTTCCCGTGCCAAACACGACTTGCGTGCGCGTGCGGGCGAGCTTGCATGCATTGCATGTGCGCGCCTGTTCGGCGAGTGCACGCATGGCCTGTTCGGGGTCTATTCCGGCATCAGTGCAGAGCCCCGCAACTGGTTCCGGCGTGCGGACGCCAATCTGGCGAAGATAGAAGGTCGTGAAGTCGACCGGCTTGTCCGATTTCTCAGACAAGCATGTCCACCGCCGAAGAAGATCCAAGATAGACGGGCACACGCTGGTGCAGCCCTTCCGGTTCGATATCCAGCACCGAACACCCCCGGCTCATGGCCTTGCCTCCTGCCTGTTCCACCAGAAACCCCATCGGGATGGCCTCATAGAGCAGACGCAGCTTGCCGTTCGGGTTTTTCCAGTCGGCGGGATAGAGGAAGACCCCTCCCTTGAGCAAAGTCCGGTGCATATCGGCAACCATCGAGCCAACATAACGCATGCCAAGCCCGGTCTCCCGTTTCATGTGCGCGAACTTCTCGGCGAGCTGATCGAGCCATTTGTCCGCATTGGCCTCGTTCACGGAGTAATAGCCCCCCTTTTCAGGAATGCGCATGTCCGGATGGCTGAGTTCGAAACGTGCACTGTTCGGATTGTAGGTAAACCCATGCACGCCCTGCCCGACGGAACAGACCAGCATCGTAGCCGGACCATAGAGCACATAGCCCGCTGCAATGACATTGCGTCCGGCCTGCAGCGTATCGGCCTCTGTCGGTCGCTGATCCTTGAGAGTCTTGCGTCTGACGACGGAGAAAATCGTGCCGACCGGCCCATCGACATCCAGATTGGAAGAGCCATCCAGGGGATCAACGAGCACCAGAAAGTCCGCATCCGCATACTCTTCGATGACCTGCAGGTCCTCCTGTTCCTCCGAGCCCACAGCGCAAACGAAGCCGGTCGAACGCATCTCACTGAGAAAGATCTCGTCGGAGAGCACGTCAAGCTTCTGCTGCTGCTCGCCTTGGACATTCTCACCGCCGGCAGCCCCCAGCGCACCTCGGAAGACCGCTCCACGCAGCAGATAGGCAATCTCGGTGGCCGCGCGCCCGACGCCCTGCATGATGGGCATCATGGCCTTACCGTTCTCCCCTTGTTGTGCGATGCTGTTCAATGTAACCGGCATGGTCCCTCTCCTCCTGATCCACATGATGTTCAACCGGGATCATAGCATCCGCTCGTTCCATCAAAAAGGAGATTGTGCCTCCTTTCGCGGGCCTCAAGGCTCATTCCGGTCCAGAAACCACCCTGACCACCAAGGGCGGAACCAACATGCATGATGCAGCATCAAAAGCGTAGCAGCGCTTTTCGACTGGCTCGTTACAGCACATAAGGCGTAACGGGCAGAGAACCGCCTCAGGCCAAGGGTTCCCCCTCTCCCCAAGAACAATCGGGCCTTGCCTGCGTTCATGCATGTTCATTTTTTTGCTGGCGCGCTAAGATCGCCACATGGAAGTCATACTGGCCTCGCGTTCACCCAGACGTCTCCAATTGCTGCAGGCTGCAGGCCTGGCTGTTGAAGTGCGCCCTTCGCACATCGATGAAACACCGGTCCAAGGAGAGTCCGTGCCCGCGCTCGTCGAACGACTGGCCCATGCCAAGGCTCATGCCTGTCCTGCAAAGCGACAGCCGATCATTGCTGCCGACACGCTTGTGGAACTTGATGGACAACCTTTGGGACAGCCAGACGACCTTAGCGAAGCCGCTGAGATGCTCTTGGCCCTGTCAGGCAAATGGCACAGGGTACTCACGGGGGTATGCGTCCGCTTGGGTGGACATTGCCTGCACGACACCGCGATCACTCGGGTGCACTTTCGCAAACTCTGTCGGCATGAAATCGACGTTTATCTGGCGCATAACGAGGTACTGGACAAGGCGGGCGCCTATGCCATCCAGCAGGGGGCAGCGGCCTTTATTGACGGGCTGGATGGCCCACTGGACAACGTGATTGGCCTTCCTACAACCTGCACGCTGCGTCTGCTCAAGAAGATAAGGCAGGGACAAACACCATGAGCGTCGAGCTTCTTGTCAATGTCACGCCGTTCGAGACCCGCGTGGCACGGGTCGAGAATGGTCAGGCCGAAGAGATCTATATCGAGCGTGAACGCGAGCGCGGCTTGAAGGGCAATATCTACAAAGGCCGTGTGCAACGCGTTCTGCCGGGCATTCAGGCGGCTTTCGTGGATATCGGATTGGCAAAGGCCGGCTTTCTGTATGCAGGGGATATCGTCACCGGTGGAGATGAGCTGATCATCGACCAAGAGGATGAGCAGCCGGGGGCCACGGATGAAAGCCCAGGAAGACGAAACACGCCACCGATATCAAGCCTGTTGCGCGAGGGACAGGAGATCATCGTGCAGGTCTCCCGCGATCCCATCGCCTCCAAGGGACCGCGCCTGACCACGCAAATCGGCCTGGCCGGCCGCTATCTGGTCTACATGCCCGAACTCGATCATGTCGGGATCGCCCGCAGGCTTGAAGATCCCAAGGAGCGCCAGCGGCTTCTGGCCATTGGAGAGTCCATTCGCCCTGAGAGAGGGAGCATCATCATCAGAACGGTCGCCGAGGGGCACAGCGAGGCCGAATTACGCCAGGACCTCGATTTCCTGCTACGCCTATGGGAAGATATTGAACAGCGGGCAAGGCATGCAGCCCCGGCCTCGCTGATTCACAAGGAACTCATTTTGTACCTCAGGATCATGCGCGACTATGTCGACGATGAGGTCGAGAAAATCCATGTCGATTCACGAGAAGCCTACCAAGGCATGAAAAAGTTTGCCGAAAAGTTCATGCCAGAAGTGGCTGACCGGCTTTACTACTATCCAGGCAACAGACCCATTTTCGACGTCTACGGTGTCGAGGATGCGATCAACCGGGCGCTGCTCAGGCGCGTTCCATTGAAGTCCGGGGGATACATCATCATCGACCAGACTGAAGCCCTGATCGCCATCGACGTCAACTCGGGCGCCTTTGTCGGCTCCCGGAACCTTGAGGAAACGGGCTTCAAGACCAACCTCGAGGCTGTTCACGAAATCGTGCATCAGCTCCGGCTGAGAAACCTGGGTGGCATCATCGTCGTGGACTTCATCGACATGCACGAGGAGGAAAACCGCCAGCGTCTTCTCGAGGTCCTTGAAGAGGCCTTGGAACGGGACAAGGCAAAGACCCATATCGTTCAGTTTTCAAGTCTCGGCCTGGTTGAGATGACACGCAAGCGCACCCGGGAATCGCTTGGCAGGGTATTGCTGGAGGATTGTCCATGCTGTCATGGGACGGGCCAAACCAAGAGCCTGACAACTGTCTGCTATCAACTGTTCCGTGACATCGTGGCCGAGGCTCGTGCCTTTCCCTGCGAAAAACTGATGGTCATTGCCCACGCGGACATCATCGACCGCCTGCTGGGCGAAGAAAGCGAGAATGTGGCCAAGGTCGAGCAGTTCCTGGGAAAGCAGATCACACTGAAAAGCGATGAGGCGTTCCAGCCTGGAAAATACGAGGTGGTTCTGCTCTGAGCAAAGATCCAATGCCGCTGCATGTGTATGTGCACGTGCCGTTTTGCCCGCACAAGTGCCATTATTGCGATTTCAATTCGCATGTGCGTCCCTCTCCGCCCTGGGATGCCTATGAACAGGCGCTCATCGCAGAGCTCGAACACCGTGTTCGCAGGCACGGGTTGCACCGGCGCAGAGTGACCACTCTGTTCTTTGGCGGCGGCACCCCTTCATTGGCCCCACCCACCATGATCGGAAGGCTTGTTGATGCCGTCCAGCGCCTGTGCTCTTGCGAGAAAGACATGGAAATCACGCTTGAGGCCAATCCCGGAACCGTAAGCCCGGCACAGCTCGAGGCATTTCGGGAGGCCGGCATCAATCGCCTCTCTCTTGGCGCGCAAAGCCTGGATGATAGCCAATTGCGATGGCTTGAACGCGTCCATACCTGCCGGGACATCCTGCTTGCCGTGGACTACGCTCGTCAGGCCGGTTTCCACAACCTCAACCTGGACCTGATGTATGGCCTGCCCGGACAGGGCTGCGACCACTGGCTCGACATGCTCGAACAAGCCCTGACCCTGAAGCCAGAGCACCTATCCTGTTACCAGCTCACCGTCGAGCCCCATACCAGACTCGCCAGCATGCATCAGCATCACGCATTGGCCCTTCCCGACGAGGACTTGGCGCTGTCCATGCTGCGCGAGACGAGAAGACGGCTTGCCGACCATGGCTTTCTGGCCTATGAGGTCTCGAACTTCTCGACACCCGGCCATGCGTGCCAGCACAATGATGGCTACTGGCTTTACCATGATTATCTGGGCCTTGGCGCAGGCGCGTCAGGCAAGTTCGACACGTCCGATGGTGGAATCTATCGCTATACGAACCGGCGTTCGCCGGAACAGTACATCCGGGCGGCGCGCAAAAGCCCGCCTCCGACAGCCTTCGACGAATATCTCCGCATTGAACAGGCGGCGGCCGAGGCCGTCTGGCTGGGCCTGAGGCGGTCCGAGGGCCTGGAAATCCGGCGATTTGACAGCCGCTTTGGACACAGCCCCATGGACATGTTCGGCAAGGCGCTGGCACCTCATGTGGAAGCGGGAAGCCTCGAAATCCGGAAGCACTTCCTGCGGGCCACCGAACAGGGGCTTGCACTTCTTGACGACATCGCCGCGGATGTCTTGCAGCAATCGGCTGCCATGACCGCAACAGGCGCTGCGGATTAGAGTCGGGCAGCCGGTCTCAGCCCCTCCTAGACGATCATGCCTGCGCCGACGGTATTGTATGAAAAGGTATCAATCAGGATGAAGCTCCCGGTAGCCCTGTTCTCCGCGTAGCTGTCGAAAAACATTGGCTTCTGCAGCTTGAACGACACGCGGCCGATCTCATTCATGGCAAGCTCGCTTGTCGAGACCCGATCAAGCGTATGGATATCCGTCTTGAATTCGATGCCACTGACCATGACCTTGCCGAGATTCGAGGTCTGCTTGATCCAGTACTTCTTCCGCACCGACAACGGCTCATCCCCGATCCAGCAGACATTGGCTGAAAACTCCCGCTCCTTTTTCGGCATCTGATCCGGCTTGACAATCATGTCACCCCGGGAGATATCGATTTCATCGTTCAAGGTCAGCGTGATGCTCTGGGGCGCAAATGCCTCTTCCAAGTTACCATCGTAGGTCACGATTTCCCGAACCGTGGAGCGCTGCATGGATGGCAGGGCGATGACCTCCTCGCCGGGCCGGATCGTGCCGGACACAATCTGCCCCATGTAACCGCGATAATCGGGAAGGTCTGGCGTCTGCGGACGGTTCACGAGCTGGACGGGAAAGCGGAACGGCTTTTCGTCGATGTGATCCGTAACCTCGAGGGATTCAAGCACCTCGAGCAGGGTGGGGCCATCATACCAGTTCATGTTATCACCACGGACCGTGACCATGTCTCCCTTCAGGGCCGAAATCGGGATCGTGATCAGGTCATGCACGCCCTGCTTGGCGCAAAAAGCACCGAGCTCGTCGCGGATGCCCTTGAACACCTCCTCGCTGTAATCCACCAGATCCATCTTGTTGATCGCCACAATCAGATGCGGAATCTGAAGCAGGGAAAGAATATGCGAATGGCGCTTGGTCTGCGGCATGACGCCATTGCGGGCATCCACAAGGATGATGGCTGCATTGGCCGTGGAAGCCCCGGTCACCATATTCCTCGTGTATTGCTCGTGACCGGGACAATCGGCCATGATGAACTTCCTCTTGGGGGTCGCAAAGTAGCGATAGGCGACATCGATCGTGATGCCCTGCTCCCGCTCGGCGGCCAGACCGTCGGTCAGCATCGCCAGATCAATTTCGGACTCCTTGGCCGGCCCGCGCTTGCGACGCACCGAAAGCAGCTGATCCTCGAAGGCCCCCTTGGTATCCACCAGAAGGCGGCCAATCAGTGTGGACTTGCCATCATCCACGCTTCCCACGGTCACCAGGCGCAACAGTTGAATATCCTGGCTCAGTTTCCAGTCAATCTCAGTCATGATTGCAATCCCCGTTTGTTTTTCTGCTCACACGCTGGGCTCAGAAGTAGCCTTCCTTTTTCTTGTCTTCCATCGTGTTCGAACCGTGATCGATCAGTCTGGTCTCACGTTCGCTTCGCCGGGCAGCAGCGGCCTCGGCCACGATTTCATCAAGGGTCGTGGCGCTCGAGCGCACAGCCCCGGTACACGGAATGCAGCCAAGGGTCCGGAAACGACACATGACCTTCGTGGGCTTTTCGCCTTCCCTGAGCTGATCCTCCATACCCTCATAGAAGGGGATGAGCATCGAGCCACGCTCGATCACCCACCGCTCCTTCGCATAATACAAGGGAACGATCGGAATGTTCTCCTGACGGATGTACAGCCATATGTCCATTTCCGTCCAGTTGGAAAGGGGGAAAACACGCACCGATTCGCCTTCGTGAATCTGACCGTTATAGATGTTCCACAACTCGGGGCGCTGATTCTTGGGATCCCACTGGCCAAATTCATCCCGGATGGAAAAGACGCGCTCCTTCGCTCGACTGCGCTCCTCATCCCGACGTGCACCGCCGAAAGCGGCGTCATAACCGCCTTCCTCCAGGGCATCCAGCAGCGCCTGGGTCTTCAGGGCACCACAACAACGGGCAACGCCGTACTCTTGCGGGTTCATGCCCTGGGCAATGGCCTTCTCATTCCTGTGCACGATCAGTTCAGCACCGATCTCCTTGGCAAACCAGTCCCGGAATTCGTACATTTCCGGAAACTTGTATCCCGTATCCACATGAAGCAGGGGAAAAGGCAGCGGCGCCGGGTAAAAGGCCTTGCGCGCAAGATGGAGCATCACGCTGGAGTCCTTGCCGATGGAGTACAGCATGACCGGATTGCGAAAGGTGCCGACAACCTCGCGGATGATGTGAATCGATTCCGCCTCCAAGGCCTGCAACTGCGTCAGTTTTCGCTTGCTCATCTTCATGTCCCCTGTTTGCTATTGCTTTATTTCCGGATCCAGACCCGATGGCGTCCCCCGCCGCATGGCTCCACCGAAATCACCGTATAGCCTTGTTCCTCGCAGGAACGGGGAACATTCTGCAAAGGCTCGCCTTCATTCAGAATGACCTCGAGCTCCTCACCCTTCTCCATGCGGGACAGGGCAAGCTTGACCTTGACGAAGGTCATCGGGCAGGTCTCACGCGTGATGTCCAAAAAGTGTTTCATGGAAGCGAAGTCTAGATGAAAATGATGTGGGCATCACGGGATTCGTTCAAAAACGTGGCCACGCCGACGATATCCTCAACCCCATCCATGAGATCGCCGCGCTCAAGCTCCAGAATGTGCATGGCCATTTCACAGGCGACCATGCGGACCCCAAGTTCGCGGGCCGCCTGCATCAACTCCTGTAGCGTAGCCACATTGTTCTTGCGCATCATGCCCTCCATCAGTCTCGGACTCAATCCGGCGAAATTGAGCCGGGAGAGCGGAAGATTGCTCAGGCCGCCCATGAGCCAGTTGAACAACCTGGCCAACGGCGTGCGCCCCAGCGCGCTTCGCCCATGTTTTCTCTTCAAGGCATTGAGCCCCCAGAAAGTAAAGAACATGGTTACCTGCCGGTTGGTCGCCGCCGCGCCCGTGGCCATCGTGAATGCTGCCAGCAATTTGTCATAGTCGCCGCTGAAACACACGATCGACAACTTTTCGTGCATGGTCTCTGTCTTCATCAGATCCCCTCCCCTTCCAATCCTTCTCCACCCACATATCCGCGCAGGGGATCCATGTGCAGACCGCACTCCGCAGCAGCCTCTTCCGACTCCCACCACCAGCGGCCGGCACGGGGATCCTCACCCACCGTAATCGGGCGCGTACAGCATTCGCAACCGATGGAAACGTAATGCTGGTCAATAAGCCGATTGTATGGAATCTTGCGCTGACTAATGTAGGCCCTGACCTGATCCCAAGTCCAGTTCAGCAGGGGATTGTATTTGGTCAGTCCATAAACCGCATCATGCTCCTCGGCTTGGATGCTCTTCCTGTCCGGAGACTGTTCCCGTCGCCTGCCGGTAATCCAGGCCGATCTACCTGCAAGCACCCTCTTGAGCGGATGCACCTTGCGAATCTCGCAACACAGACGCCGCATTTCAGGCGACTGCCGGAACAGATTCACGCCATGCTCCCGGACCATCTTCTCGACCTCGCGGCAATCCGGAAACACGACCTGGACATTCAGGCCGTAGAACGCCCTGACCTCGTCAATGAAGTCATAGGTCGCCTGGGGAAGGCGCCCCGTATCCAGGGTGAGCACCGGAATGGGAAGCTCCGCCTGATGGATCAGATCCAGCAGAACCGAGCTCTCGCCGCCGAAACTGCATGGATAGACCAGGCCATCCCCATGCTTGGCCCAGGCCATGCGCAGAATCGACAATGTTTCCTTGATCAGCTCATCCACGTTTTGTACTCCCAAAACACTCAAATCCCCAACATCGGCCAGATCCAGGCAACGGACAAGGCATAAAACGCCATGGCAGCCATGGAAAGCACAAGGCCCACCCGAAACATCATGCCCGCCGAGACACAGCCCGTGCCAATGACCATCGCATTCGGCGGCGTTCCCATGGGTAACATGAAGGCGAAACCGGACACGATCCCGACGGCCATGGCCGTCGGGACAGGGTCCATGCCTGCAGCATCGGCCACAGGCAACGCAATAGGCAACAGAATGGCCACAGCTGCGGCATTGCTCACGCTCTCAGTCAGCAGCAGCGTCACAAGGCCGATAAGAAGCATGAGTGCCAAACCGCCTAGCCCCTCCGCGGGAAAAAGCTGGGCTGCCAACCAGGAAGCCGCTCCCGTATCACTCAAGGCCTTTCCCAACGCAATGGCTCCCCCATACATCAGAACAACACCCCAGTTGACCGAGGACTCAAGCTCTTTCCATTCCACCAGACGCAGGACAAACATCAGAACCACACTGACGAGTGCAATGCTGGCCAGCCCCATGACATGACCAGCGCTGATCCATGCCAGCAGGGTTCCGGCCATGAGCAACAGCATCAACCGCGCGCGCAGCGGCATCGACCCCATCTCCAGCCTTCGTTGAGCAAGGTATTCATGCGCTTCTTCAATGTGCACGCGATCCATGGGCGCCAACCGCTGCTGGACCAGCAATGCAACCAGCAGCATCGGCAGCACAATCGGCAGTGCCGCCAGGGTCCAGTCCATGAATGAAAAGCCATGACCGCTGATCTCCTCGACCAGTGCAAGAGCCAGGGGGCCACGCGCACCACCCAGCAGTGTCGTGACTCCACCGATAATCGCGCCCCAGGCCATCGAGAGAAAAAGCGCCTGGGCATATGGATGACGGGCACGCAGACCGAGACTGCGCACGATCTGCCAGACAATGGGCAAAAAAACGGCTGCAACGGCATGCTCCGGCATGGTCATGGCCATGCAAGCTGGCAGCAGAAGCACGGCCGCCAGAAGCGAGCGGCTGCCGCGACCAAAATGCTCGATAAACTTCAGTGCCAAGTGCTCCGAGGCACCCGTCTGCATCAAGCCGGCAGCCAGCATGAAGGAACCGAGAATGAAGAAGACAGCCGGGTTGCCAAACAGGGAAAACACCTCCGAGGCTTCCATGGCGCCGACAAGCGGCAATGCCGCCATGCCCAGCAGCGATGTGATCGACAGAGGAAGCAATTGGGTGATCCAAAGCACGAGGCATAATCCAAAAACGACGAGGGTGCTCCAGGCCTCTGAGCGCAGGTCCGCGGGGACATCAATCTGGAGCAGCGCAAAGGCTGCGCCGAATAGGAAAGCAAGTGCTGCAAAGGGGGCCCCGTTTTCCGCCAGCAGGACAAGCATCGGGCGCCTGTCCATGCCCGTGGCCTGCACCGTATCCCGATTCAACGGAGCCCGAAGCTGGCGGCGCAGTGCACTGACCCAGCCGCCCAGTTTCTGTCCCAGAGGAGAAAGCGCCCACATGTCGGCGAGGCTGGCCTGGGAGCCATCGAGCACGCGGCTTTCCATGGGCGTTAACACCCTGCCCATGTGCCTGAGCCTGTGCATGGGAAACGGCGAAGAGGCAAGAAGACCGTAGAGATGCAGAAAGGTCTGCTCCAACAGCTCCAGGGGAACCGGCGGGTGTTCGGCGAGCGGGGTTCCCGGGAGCGGTCGGAACGGCACCAGAAGGGGCACCACGCCTTGAGCGACCAGTGCCTCCATGCCCTTCTTCGTGGACTCAGGATCCTCCAGGCCCACAATCAGATGACTGACAACCGAGCCCGGCCGGAATACGGTTCTGGCATGACTGAGGGCGGCCCAGACCGCGTCCTGACCGCCGTGCTTTTCCTTTCCGGGACAAAGCTCGGCAAAACGCCGCGAATCAAACACCTCGAGATTGCATATGAAGATGTCCAGCCCGGCAGCATAAAGGTCGTCCAGAACCGAGAGCTGCCGTGGAGCTACGGTCTCAAGCGCGATCTGGCGATGCCCCAAATGGCGCCTGAGCAACGCGATAACCGATACCAGCCGCCTCAAGCCGGCATCTGGCTCCGGTGAAAAACCGTTGTACAGATATACGGTATCGATTTCACGCTCGGCCATGGCAGCCTGAACGACCTCGACCAGCTCGAGCGGATCCCTCATCGGGGGCTCCTCGTCATTGAGCATGGAATCATACAGGCAGTACTGGCAGGCCTCGCCCTTGCGGGCAAAAAAGCCGCATCCCAGAAACGGATGCAAAATCAGCAGTCGTTCATGCAGCGCCGCGAAGCTGCCCATGCGGGCACCCGAGCGTGTCCGCTTGCTGTAGAATGTGGGCGCCGGCAGCAATTGTACCGGCAGATGTTCTCCTTCCCATTCGAGCATGCCTTCGCTTGTGCCCGGCCTGACCCTTAGACTGATCGGGCTTTTCTCGGTGTAGCGCTGTCCGACGGGCACCGTACAGAAATGTCCTGAGGGCAAACGCAGGTCGATAACCGTTTCCGCCGCATTGGCCTGCGAAACCCACCGGGAAGACTCGGGCAAGCCATCCGGCAGGGCGACGCCGCGGCTGACCAGCGCAAGCTTCGTTCTGCCGGGATTGGCAAACGGATGCCTATCCTCGCTCATGGAACCCGGCCTGCAGACAGAACGTCAAAGGTCCGAAGTCTTCCGGATGCGAATCTTCCACTGCCCATCGCCATATGGCTGCTTGGAGAGAACCTCCTGGCCCTGCTCCTCAAGCGACAGCGGCACATTCTCGATGGGCGCCCCATCGTCCAGAATGACATCCAGCAGACTGCCGATCGGCATGGCGGTCAATCTGATTTTCGTCTTCACGAAATTCATCGGACAGGCCACGCCACTCAGGTCGAGCACGGGCACTTCATCGCTCGACGCAGTCTGCCCCGGAACAGCCTGGGCCTGACTGCTGGCAGCATCGTCACTGGATGATGCGGGCACGGAAGCAAAGCGTGTCTTGGCCAGTTGCAGCCAGTCCCCAATCGCCTGCTTCAGCCGCGTGATGCCGGGAGCCGGATCTTGCAGATCAACAGCCATCAAGGCTCCCTGCACGACCGTGAGCCCGCGCAGCAATTCTGCATCCGAGGATGCATGCGAAAACAAAAGCGGCCAGACATCCTCGTCTTTTTCCGGCGCCTCTCCGAAAGGAACCAGAAAGGCCCTGGCCAGCGATACCGAGGCCCGCTTCAGCGATGCATGGGCCTCACCCCAAAACATCGCATCGGCATGGGCACGGGCCAGCATCCATTCATACTCGGCCTCGCAGACCAGTGCATCGGTCATCGACAGCACAGCCCCGGCGCATTCGCCCTTCTTGTTGCCCTTGGTGGAAAAGGCCTCGTTCTCGTTCCAGTCGTAAATAAGCCCCTCAACCTCCCCTGGCTCGCCGGCAAAGGGGGCCAGCAACGCATTGATTGCATCGCGACCGATCCTGGCTGCCCAGTCATGCATGCTCTCACCCTCGTGGCGGCCTTCCTGATAGGCCTTGAGAATGACCGCTCCGGCCTCGGGCGCCCGCTTGGCGGGAACAGGGTCGGTGGCAAAGGCAAACGGCTCGCCTGCGTGACCTGAACCGCCCACGTGAAGCTGATAGTGCGGAACCGCCCTCCCTCCGATCTTCTTCGCCAAGCCATGAAAGCCAAGGTCCGCGATATGGTGTCGGCCGCATGAGTGCTGGCAACCGGACGCCTTGACCGTGAGCCCGGCCAACGCGGGATCCGTCTTCAATGCATCCACGACCGATTTCATCGCCTCGGCTAATCCTCGACTTGAGGTGATGCCAAGCCGGCAGGTTTCGGTTCCTGGACAGGCCACGATATCCGCAATCCCGCGTGCGTAGCGGGTCGTCAGCCCCGCCTGATGCAACTGGCCGAGAACCCTATCCCGCTCTTTCGGTTCGATGTCGGCAATCACAAGCCCCTGCTCGGCCGTCACCATGAGTGTCCTGGTTCCCGCATCCCTGGCAATGGTCGCTATGGCCCGGCATTGCTCGGGCGTCAGGTCTCCGCGGAAAAGGTTGAGCAGGATGGCCAAGCGACCATCATGCTGTCGGACAACACCATCCTCGGACCAGGGCATCGCACCATCCGGCTCTCGCCATCCGGCATCGGATACCGGCCTGTCATTGCGATGAATGGCCTCTATGGCCGCGCGCTGGCGCCGGTATTCCTCGACAAAGCCGTCTTTGCCAAGCTTCTGGGCCACGTATTTCAGCCTGGCGCGGGCCCGCCGCTTGCGGTCCGAATACTTGAAGTGCATGCGCATCAGGGCCTCACCCACGACGAAGATCTCGTGCTCTTCGATGAAATCCTCGATCAGGATCGCCCCCATTGGTTGGGTCGACAGGCCGCCAGCGGCCCATACCTGAAAGCCCCTTCGTCCGTCCTTCTTGCGGGCGATGAAGCCGATGTCATGCATGCCGGAAAGGCCGCAATCCGTCACGCAACCGGAAAAGTTGACCTTGAACTTGCGCGGAAACTGCTGCGTGAGCGGGTGACGCAGGAAGGCCTGAGCAAACGCCCGCGCATGCACGGAAACGTCCGCATGCTCGGCAGGGCAACGACCGGCAAGAAAACAGGCGGTTACATTGCGGACCGTATTGCCGCAAGCCTCGCGCGTCGTCAGCCCGGCCGAAGCCAGGCGCCGCAAAACGGCAGGAACATCATCCAGGGCGACAAAATGCATCTGGATATCCTGTCTCGTGGTCACATGCGCCAGTTTCGGCGGAGCCTCCTTCAGACTCCCGTCACTTGGCAGGCGTCCGGAGAACTGTTCGACACAGTCAGCGATAACCTCAAGCTGATCTGGGGAAAGCCGCCCCCCCGGCAGCTTGACGCGCACCATCTGCACGCCTTCCTGGCGCTGCCCGTAGATGCCCATCTGAAGGCGGAATGGGGTAAAGCGCTCCTCGCTCATGCGCCCTTCACGGAACGCCCGCCACCCCCGCTCAAACTCCTCGATATCCGATGAGGCTACAAATTCAAAACGCGGCATCTTCAGTTTCTCCCATGCAAGATTCCGGACCCTGACCAACTCAGTGAGTCGCCTGCAGTTCGCAGGCCTGCTCGTATGTGACCAGATCCGTGATGCTCGGATGTTCGCCACAAAGGGGACAGCGCGGATCCTTGCGCAGGCGCAGCTTCTTCCATTCCATGCGCAAGGCGTCAAAGGTCATCAGGTAGCCTGCCAGCGATTCGCCTATGCCCAACAACTCCTTCAGGGCCTCCACAGCCTGGATCGTACCCACGGCGCCAGCCAGGGCGCCAAGAATGCCCGCCTCCGAGCAGCTCGGCACGAGCCCCGACGGAGGAGGCTCGGGATAGAGACAACGATAGCACGGAGCACCCTTTTGCTGATGGGGCTTGAACGTGGCAACCTGTCCCTCGAAGCGGAACATCGCTCCGGAAACCAGCGGCTTTTTCTCGAAGAAGCAGGCATCATTGACCAGAAAACGGGTTGGAAAATTGTCGCAGCCATCCACGACGAGATCGTAATCGCGGATGATCTCCCGCACATTGTCGGCCGTGATGTACTCCTGATAGGTCACCACATTGACATCGGGGTTCAGTGCCTGAATCGTTTCCCGGGCGCTCTCCACCTTGGGCATGCCCACGCGATCCTGATTGTGAATGATCTGCCGCTGCAGATTGGACCTATCCACGACATCGGCATCCGCAATGCCGATGGTGCCGACGCCGGCCGCGGCCAGATAATAAGCCACGGGCGACCCCAGCCCTCCGGCTCCGACCATGAACACCTTCGATTCCAGAAGCCTGGATTGTCCTTCGGCCCCCACCTCCGGCAAAATGATATGACGCGAATAACGCTCGATTTGTTCCTCGGTAAAATCGATCATGGGTATGTTGTTCCTTTTCCCTGATGTTAGGCTGATCGAGGCGCTGGCCTCAGACATCAATGCCCTTGAACAGATCCGTCGACAGATACCGCTCGGCCATCGATGGCACGATGACGACAATCCGTTTGCCTTCCATGCCATCCCGGCTGGCCACGCGGATTGCGGCTGTCACGGCGGCACCGGACGAGATCCCACCCGGGATGCCTTCCTCGTCCGCCAGGCGCCGGGCCATCGTGAAGGCCTCTTCATTGGTGATCTGCTCGACTCCGTCCAGAATATCGACATTCAAGTTCTTGGGGATGAAGCCCGCGCCAATGCCCTGAATCTTGTGCGGGCCCGGCTGACCTCCTGAAATCACGGGAGAATCGGCCGGTTCGACAGCAATGGCGATGAAATCCGGATTTCGCGACTTGATGACCTCCGCGACACCCGTGATCGTTCCCCCGGTGCCCACGCCGGCGACAATGCCATCAACCCGACCTTCCGTATCCTGCCAGATCTCCTCCGCCGTCGTTTTCCGGTGAACCTCGGGATTGGCCGGATTCTCGAACTGCTGGGGCATGAATGCATTGTCCTCCTGGGCCAGGATCTCGCCCGCCTTGGCAATGGCTCCTTTCATGCCCAACTCCGCAGGCGTCAACACCAGCTCGGCGCCCAACAGCCTGAGAAGCTTCCGGCGTTCGAGGCTCATCGACTCGGGCATCGTCAGGATGCAGCGATAGCCCTTGGCGCGGGCGACGAAAGCCAGCGCGATGCCCGTATTGCCGCTGGTCGGCTCGACAATAATGCCCCCTGGCTTGAGCCGCCCATCACGCTCTGCGGCTTCAATCATGGCCCGGCCGATCCGATCCTTGACTGAATTCAGCGGATTGAAGAACTCGAGCTTGGCCAGCACCTCCGCCCTGCATCCTTGCACAACATGGTGCAGACGCACGAGGGGTGTATCGCCAATGGCCTCGGAGATGTTGTCATAGATCGCCATGTTGAACTCCTTGTTCGACTCAGGATACCGACTCAGCCCTCGATGATGTTCTGCTCGATGGGATCGACATGCACGCCCTGGGCCTTGAGCCAGTCAATAGCGGCCTCGATCACGTCATCATCGCCGTCCAGCTCCAGCCCGACCAGCCCCATGTGATCCTTGACCTCGGCGGTTCGGATATTGGTCACGACATCAAACTCCTTGCCCAGCTTCCAGATGATCGGCTGGCGCACGGTATCCTCATGAAAAGTCAAATAAACCCGCAGCTTCATGACATCACCTCCTTGAGCCGCATGGACCGAGCATCCACCACCGGCATTCAGCTCCCGCCTGCAATGGCCGGAACGATGGAAACCTCATCGCCATCCTTGAGTTTGGTCTCGCTCCCGTCCAGGAAACGGACGTCCTCATCGTTGACATACACATTGACGAAACGCCGGATTTCTCCGTTCTCGTCGCACAGACGCGCCTTGAGCCCGGCATGAGCGGCCTCCAACTGGTCAATCATTTCCGCAATCGTCGCGGCCTCGACCTGAACCTCATCAGCTCCTCCAGTGAGCTTGCGCAAAGGCGTCGGGATTCGGACTGTAACGCTCATTTCAATTCTCCTTTCATGCTTTCAGTCTTTCCTTCAGGCATCAGCCGCAGCCGCCGGCCGCTCTTCTGCCATCATTGCATCGAAATCATGGATGGATGGCCTGATCACCCTGGGCCTTGCAATGGCATCTGCAACAGCCTCCTGGGTCTTCAGTCCATTGCCCGTGATGCAGACGACAATCGACTCATCGCGAGGAATGCGACCCTGTTCAATGAGCTTCCTGGTCACCCCTAGCGTGACGCCGCCGGCCGTCTCTGTAAAGATGCCTTCCGTCTCCGCCAGCAGCTTGATGGCATCGACCACCTCTTCATCACTGACGTCTTCCGCCCAGCCACCTGAATCACGAATCACCCTGCTGGCATAGTAACCATCGGCGGGATTGCCAATGGCCAACGACTTGGCAATCGTATCCGCCTGAACCGGCTTGATCAGATCCGATCCCTGCTTGACCGCTTGGGAGATCGGCGAGCAGCCCGTGGCCTGCGCGCCATAAATGGCCGTTTCCTGATCCTCGACAAGCCCCAGCCTGATGAATTCCTTGATGGCCTTGTCAATCTTCGTGCACAGCGAGCCGGAGGCCATGGGGACAACGACGTGCTTCGGCGCACGCCAGCCAAGCTGTTCCATGATTTCGTAACCGTAAGTCTTCGAGCCCTCGGCATAGAACGGCCGCACGTTGACATTCACAAAGGCCCAGCCGTATTTTCCGGCCACTTCCGAACACAGCCGGTTCACATCATCATAGGCTCCATCGATGCCGACGATGCTGGTGCCAAAGATGCCCGCGCCAAGCACCTTGCCCTGCTCGAGATCATGAGGAATGAAGACATAGGATTCAAGCCCAGCTGCTGCTGCATTGGCCGCTACGGATCCGGCAAGATTGCCGGTAGACGCACAGGCCACGGTCTTGAATCCAAATTCGACCGCCTTGGAAAGCGCAACTGAAACCACGCGATCCTTGAAGGACAGCGTCGGATGACAAACCGAGTCGTTCTTGATGTAAAGCTCCGAAACCCCGAGGACCTTCTCCAGGTTACGGGCGCGAATCAATGGCGTAAAACCGTTCTGGACGCCCACCGTCGGATCGCCATCAAGAGGCAACAGTTCCTTGTAACGCCACATCGTGTGCGGCCGGGACTCAACGAGCTCGCGGGTAAACACCCCCTCCAGCTGATCATAATCATAGACGATTTCCAGGGGGCCAAAACAAAACTCGCACACATGGTTCGGCTCGATGGCATATTCCTGACCGCATTCGCGACATTTCAGGGCACGGACAATGCTCATTGGTTGTTCCTTCTCCAGCGCTCCGGCCTGACCAGAAACAAAAAAACCTTCGCGAAACAGCGAAGGTTGAGCATCCATGGCGCGCCGCGCGCACCCATGACCACCAACCCGCGCATCATCGCTCCCCCGGAAGCCCCGGAGGCAGGCATTGGCACCGGACGCCGATTATCGGCCGGTTGCCGCGGCTTCTCAGGGCCTGAACCCTCCACCGCTCTGGATAAAGCCGGATCTTCAACAAATTTTGGCGAAGTATGGCATCCACGTCATGAAAGGCAAGCACAAGATGAAAAAAGGCGGCGCACACGGGCGCCGCCGATCAAAGACCTGGGGTGGATGATGGGACTCGAACCCACAACCACCGGTACCACAAACCGGGGCTCTACCATTGAGCTACATCCACCATCTTGGCGCGCCTGGCAGGTCTCGAACCTGCAACCTACGGCTTAGAAGGCCGTTGCTCTATCCAATTGAGCTACAGGCGCCTGCCAGACACTCTCACCTTCCGACTCATGGTCGGGGCGGAGGGATTCGAACCCCCGACCCTCTGGTCCCAAACCAGATGCGCTACCAGGCTGCGCTACGCCCCGCTCCAAACGTTCGGTAAGATGGCGGCGGAACATAGGGACATGAGGGCCCCTCGTCAATCCCCGAATACATCGAATCTTCCATTTCCCGGGGCAAGCATCTACCTTTTCGGCCACGTTTCTTCGCCAGAGCAACGAAACCTGCATCATCAGAATCGGAGTGAACCATGGACAAGTCTCGCATGCGCGGCACCACCATCTGCTGCGTGCGCAAAAACAGCAAGGTAGCCATCGCGGGGGACGGACAAGTCACGCTTGGCGATGCCGTGGTCAAGCACGGCGCTCGGAAGATCCGCTCCATCCGCGATGGCAGCATCCTGACAGGGTTTGCGGGCTCAACGGCGGATGCCATGAACCTGTTCGAGCGCTTTGAGGCCAAGCTGGACGAACATGGCGGGAGCCTGCTGCGCGCAGCCGTGGCGCTCGCGAAGGATTGGCGCACCGACAAATATCTGCGACAGCTTGAAGCCATGATGATTGTCGCGGACGCCGAACACACGCTGCTCATCTCGGGGAATGGCGATGTGCTTGAGCCTGATGACGGCATCGCAGCCATCGGCTCAGGAGGAAATTACGCCAAGGCCGCCGCCACTGCCCTGGCGCGCCACAGCGAACTGGATGCAGAAGACATCGTGCGCGAGGCCATGAAGATTGCAGCCGACATATGCATCTACACGAATGACCAGATCCGCATCGAAACAATTGGAGGCCCTGCATCATGAGCGACACCATGACACCACGCGAAATCATCTCCGAGCTGGATCGCTACATCATTGGTCAGCAAGAGGCCAAGAAGGCCGTGGCCATCGCCCTGCGCAACCGCTGGCGGAGGCGCCAGGTTCCCCTTCCCATGCGGGAAGAGATCACGCCCAAGAACATCCTGATGATCGGCCCGACCGGGGTCGGAAAAACCGAGATCGCGCGCCGGCTGGCCCGTCTGGCCAAGGCCCCGTTCGTCAAGGTGGAAGCGACAAAATACACGGAAGTCGGCTATGTGGGCAGGGATGTCGAAACGATTATCCGCGACTTGGTGGACACGGCCATCAAGATTGTCCGCGAAGAGCATCTGGCACGCCTGCAGGTGCGCGCGGAAAAAGCCGCCGAAGAACGCATGCTGGACATCCTGCTGCCGCATCCGGTGGGCCGCAACGGCCCTGTCGCCGCAACCGGCCCGGCATCCAGCCTCGACAACCGGGAGAAGATGCGGCGCAAGCTGAGAGACGGGGAGCTTGATGAAAGACAGGTGGAAATCGAGATCACCCAGCCCACGACCAACATCGCGATGATGCCCCTGACAGCCGGACAGCCTGGCGAAGCGCTGGATCTGCGCGACATGCTGAATTCACTGATGGGTGGTGGCAAAAAGACCAAGCGCATGACTGTTGCCGAGGCGCTGAAGGTGCTCAAGCAGCAGGAGGCAGACAAACTGCTGGATATGGATGCGATCAAGGAAGAAGCGCTAAGCCGCGCCGAAAATGACGGCATCGTCTTCCTCGATGAAATGGACAAGATCACACATCGCGAGGGGCATCACGGGGATGTCTCCCGCGAAGGCGTACAGCGCGATCTCCTGCCTCTGGTTGAGGGAACGACGGTCAGCACCCGTTATGGTCATGTGAAGACGGACCACATCCTTTTCATCGCCTCAGGTGCCTTTCATCTGGCCAAGCCCAGCGATCTGATTCCAGAACTCCAGGGACGCTTCCCCATCCGTGTAAACCTTCAGTCCTTGGGTGAAAAGGAGTTCCAGCGCATCCTGGTCGAGCCAGAATCATCGTTGACCAAGCAGTATGCCGCCCTGCTGGCAGCCGAAGGTGTACAGCTTGATTTCACCGAGGACGCCATTGCGGAAATCGCCCGCATTGCCGTCCAGGTCAATGAGAAAACCGAAAACATCGGCGCACGCCGCCTGCACACGCTGCTTGAGCGGGTGCTTGAGCCCATAAGCTTTGAGGCTTCGGACCATGGCGGCGAACGATTCACGGTCGATGCCACTTATGTTCGCAAGCAACTGGCCGATATCAGCATGGACGAGGATCTTTCCAGATACATTCTCTGAAATGGCGCAATCAGTGCGCAAAACGAGGAAAAATCCCCACTAGGCAACAGAGCCCTGGGAATGTATCATGGGACTGCACTCCCTCGACAAAGGAGGTCAGCCATGATGACAAGAATGATCCTGTTGGCCCTCCCCCTGCTCATGACGGCCTGTGCTACACCTCACCAGGAGCGCACGACAACAGCGGGGGCCATCATCGGAGCCACAGCCGGCGCCGTCATCGGCTCGCAAAGCGACCGCACGGCCGAAGGTGCCATCATTGGCGGCGTGCTTGGCGGACTGACCGGGGCCATCATCGGCCAGGACGATCGCATCCACCCAGGACAGGCCCGCTATCACCGTTCCCGGTGTCCCGGAGGGGATCGCTTCTTCCGCATGGCAAGACGCGAACACAACATGCATGAGAAAATCGAGCTCATGCAGCAGGGGCTGCGTTACTGCCCGAACAACCCGGCTGCTCATAATGATCTCGGCCTGGCCTACATGCGCATCGGCAACCGGACGGCAGCCATTCAGCACTTCCGGAGAGCCCTCCAGATCGACCCCTCATATGAGCCGGCACGACGCAATCTCTTGCGGCTGCAGAGGCACAATGTTCGTCATGAGCGAAATGAGCTAAAACGCGACCATCGGCACCGTCACGAACATCGCGAGCACGAAGACTGACGAAACATCAGGGGACAGTCCGCTCAAGCGGAGAGGCCCCTGATGCGCCTCCAGAGTTCCTCGGTCCCGATCTCCCGATAGGTGCCGGGAGACAGATCTCCCAGTTCCAGATGACCGATGGCCGTGCGCTGCAAGGCCACGACATGGTTTCCCAGTGCCGCAAACATGCGTCTTATCTGATGATAGCGACCCTCATATACCGTAAGCTCCACCTCGTATGCCCCCCGGATGCGGCAATCGGCCGGCAGGCATGGGCGCTTCTCGCCCCTTAGCATGAGCTCGCCGGAAGACAGCCGCGCAGGCTCGTCGCCGCGCAACGGCCGGGCCAGACGAGCGACGTAGCGCTTGCCGATGCGGTGGCGCGGGCTTGTCAGCGCATGGTTGAGCCCGCCGTCGTCCGTCACGATCAGCAAGCCCGAGGTGTCCTTGTCCAACCGCCCGACTGGAGCAAACGCCGGCCGCCGATGTCTCCAGCGTTCGGGGAAATCTTCGTAGATCAGACGTCCGCGCT
The DNA here is from genome assembly GCA_015488115.1 of Mariprofundaceae bacterium. Taxonomy (GTDB): domain Bacteria; phylum Pseudomonadota; class Zetaproteobacteria; order Mariprofundales; family Mariprofundaceae; genus J005. The sequence goes on along the minus strand of WFOK01000069.1, from coordinate 34,023 downwards.
CGTGGCGCGAGCAGATGGCGCCCGTCGGCTTGTGATAAATGATGGTCAGACCGTGCGGGTGATCAAGTGCCTCACCCCGGAGAAAAACCCGGGATGGATCCACCTTCTCGGAAGCCCGGCGAATGCATCTGCCATCCTCCATGACCCAGCCGTTTTGCACCCATTGCACGATCTGCCTGCGGGAGCCATAACCAAGACGACTGAGCAGACGGTCCAGTCTTTCCACGATCAGCCGCCCTTCCGTGCCATCAACACCTTGAAGCCCTTTTCCTGCGCCACCACGTGCACCTCGCCAGCTGCCTCGTACAAGGTCCGCTCATACGGAAGCTGCCGATTGGCAACCGCCCAAAGCTGCCCCCCGATGCGCAGGCTGGCACACGCTCTGGAAAGGACGGCCCGACCCAGGCCGCTGTCGCGATGCTGGTCTTCATGAAACGGGGGATTGCATACGATCAAATCCATCGAGCCGGGCAAATCCTCACGGGCCGCATCCAGCCAATACGCGCGACAGGGCACGTCAAACCTGCGCAGATTGCGCTCAGCCAGGCGCAGCGCCCGGATATCGGCGTCAACAAGTGCCAAATGCGCAATGGACATCCCGCGATCGAGCATGCCGACTGCCAGGGCGCCATAACCGCAACACAGGTCCATGCAGAATTCGACAGGCGTATCCGGCACATGTTCGAGCAACAATCTTGTTCCGGTGTCGATGCGGTCCCAACTGAACAGCCCGGGCTTGCTCCACAAGCCACTCTCCTCCAGATACACCGGAGCGGCCCGCTTCTGCCATGACGACAGCAACTCCTGGCGCGGCAGACGCTTGACCACGCAAAACAGGCGGCACTTGTTCTTGGACATGACCCGCACCTCGCCAAGCTGCTCAAGGAAGGATTGCCAACTTCTGGCCCCATGGCGATTGGCTGCGGCAAGCCACAGCCTTCCTCCCCTGGCCAGGCAGGACCATGCCCGGGCCAACATCCCCAACGTCGCCCGCTTGCTCTTCATCGGCAGCACGCCCACCCAGGCATGTTCTCCCGCTGCCTCCTCAGCCACCCTCAACCCCAGGCTCTCCAACTGCAGCACATGGTATCGCATGGGTTGCCAGCAGCGATCGATCAAGGGAGCCAGCACTGCCAGATCAGGGACCGGCACGGCATTGAGCAGCCATCCGGAACCGGCGGACTCTTCCCGCGCAATCACCCGATACAGCAGACATGCCTCCGGACAAATGCGCAAGCGGCCTTCCACCGCGGCCTGATTCATGGCATCACCCCTAGCGGTGTCCCGAACTGCCAAAACCTCTGCTGCCGCGTTCTGTTTCCGGCAACTCCTCGCACTCTTTCCATACTGCCTGTGAGAAGGGCGCCACGATCATCTGGGCAATCCTGTCCCCGCGCGAAATCGGAAACGGCATATCGCCGTGATTGACCAGAATCACGCAAACCTCCCCCCGATAATCGGCATCAATGGTACCCGGCGCATTGAGCACGGTGACGCCATGCTTCAGGGCAAGCCCCGACCGCGGACGAACCTGGGCCTCATAGCCCGAAGGAAGCGCCATCGCAAAGCCCGTGGGAATCAGCCGTCGCTCACCGGGCTCGAGCACCACGGTTTCCTCGACAGCGGCCCGAAGGTCCATGCCCGCCGCCTGCTCGCTCGCATAATGCGGCAAGGGCAAGCCTTCGCCATGGGACAGCCGCCGGACGCGAATCTCGGGCTTGTTCATGCTTCATCCTCCATGCAAGCAATCCGCTCCAGCAATTGCTCCGCGAAATGCACCTTGCTGGTTGCGGACAACTCTACGACACCGCGCTCATCGATCCACCAGCCTCCAGCCTCCTCCGAGCCCATGCGCTCCGCATCATTGGCCACAATGGCGTCCACGCCTTTCTCCAGCATCTTCTGCCGGGCGCTGTGCACATGCTCACGACATTCGGCAGCAAACGCGATCACGCGATCCGGACGCCTCGGCAGACGGGCCACATCGGCCACGATATCGGGATTGACCACAAGCTCGACGCGCACGGTTTGGCGGCCCGCACGCTTGTGCTTCCCCTCGATGCGCTCGGCAAAGCGATAATCACTGACGGCTGCCGTGGCAACAAACACGTCCGCGCCCTCGGCTGCATCCAGGCATGCGCGATGCATTTCCAGGGCGCTCTCCACATCCACCCGTCTCATGGGCAGCGAAGAGCGGGGAACACCGGGGCCTGCCACCAGAATGGTTTCGGCCCCTTCAGCAGCTGCGGCCTCGGCGAGGTGAAAACCCAGGCGACCGCTGGCCCTGTTGGTCAGCACCCGGACCCGGTCCCATGCCTCCCAGGTCGGCCCAGCATTGATGACCCACCGCTCTCCACGTAGGCGCCCACCCCCCAGGCACAGACGCATGGCTGCCAGCAGTGTTTCCAGACTGCACATGCGACCAGACCCTTGTTCGCCGCAGGCCAGCTCCCCGCAATCCGGACCGACAATCTGAATGCCGCGCTCTCTCAGCAGGGCCACATTGGCCTGCGTGGACGGATGCGACCACATCGCCTGATTCATGGCCGGCGCCATGAGCACGGGAACCTGGCTGGCGAGGAGTATCGTGGTCAGCAGGTCGTCAGCCATGCCATGGGCATGGCGCGCCAGCACATCAGCCGTTGCAGGCGCAACCACAATGAGCTCCGCCCAGCGCGCAAGCCTGATGTGCCCCATCTCCCGTTCGGTGGTCAGGTCGAAAAGTTCATCGTGAACCGTCTCTCCAGTGAGGGCCTCAAGGGTAAGCGGGGTAATGAATTCCTTGGCAGACCGGGTCATCACGCAGCGCACCTCGGCCTGCTGCTTGACCAAAAGCCGCGCAAGCTCGGCCGACCGGTAAGCCGCAATCCCGCCGGCAATCCCGAGAAGGATGCGGCGTCTGTAAAGACTCATGCGTTCATCAGCTCTGAAAGTGCCTGCCTGACGTCATCGACATGTCCCTTGACCTTGACCTTGCGCCAGACCCGACGAATGATGCCCTGTGGATCGACGATAAAGGTCGATCGCTCGATGCCGCGCACCTGCCGGCCGTACATGTTTTTCATGCGGATGACATCAAAGGCCTCGCACAAGCGCTCGTCCGCATCGGAAAGAAGTGGAAACGGCAATTGGTGTTTCTCGGCAAATCGCTGATGCGAGCGAAGGGAATCGCGCGAAACGCCGAACACCCTGACACCCATGTCCCGTAACTCCGCATGGGCATCGCGGAAATCGCACGACTCCGTCGTGCAGCCGGGCGTCGAATCCTTCGGATAAAAGTAGATAACCATCCATTGCCCCTTCATGTCCGCAAGGTTGACCTCTCCTTCCGGCCATGCCGGCACACTGGCTGCGGGAACCGCGTCCCCTTCTCCAATGGCATAATCGCTCATTGATGCCTCCTGATCCCTTCATGATGCACAGATTTCCTCTGCCACGCGCTTGATGATAGTCTTTGCTCGACTTCCGTCGAGGAGAAAACGATGCATCAGGTCATTCTGGCCGAACCGCGAGGCTTCTGCGCCGGTGTGGATCGCGCCATTGATATCGTGGAACGAGCCCTGGACATGTTTGGCGCACCGGTCTATGTCCGCCATGAAATTGTCCATAACCGGCACGTGGTCCACAGGCTGAAAAGCATGGGCGCCATCTTCGTCGATGAGGTGGACGATGTGCCAGACGGTGCCTTGCTGATCTTTTCCGCTCATGGCGTCAGCAAGGCCGTTCGCGCGCGGGCTCAGGCTAGAGGACTGCGCATCATCGATGCCACCTGCCCCCTTGTAACCAAGGTACACATGGAGCTGCTTCGCCATCACCAACAAGGTGACCAGGTCATCCTCATCGGCCATGCTGGCCATCCGGAGGTCGAGGGGACCATGGGACAAGCCCCGGAAGGCAGCGTCTTGCTGGTTTCAACGGTGCAGGATGTCATGAATCTCGAGGTCCGGGATCCCGGAAAGCTGGCCTATGTCACGCAAACGACCTTGTCCGTGGATGACACCAGGGAAGTCATCGAGGCCCTGACCAAGCGTTTCCCCCATATTCAGGGTCCCAAACGCTCCGACATCTGCTATGCAACGAGCAACCGGCAACTGGCGGTCAAGGCACTGGCCCGGCAATGTGACGTCGTTCTGGTCATCGGTTCGAAAAACTCATCCAATTCCAACAGGCTCCGGGAAGTCGCGGAGCGGGAAGGTGCCCGTGCCCACCTTATTGATGATGCATCCTGCATCGAGCGCTGCTGGCTGGAAAAGGCCCAAACCATTGGGGTCACCGCTGGCGCATCCGCGCCCGAAAGCCTGGTCCAGGAGGTTGTGAACTGGTTGGGTAGTCAAGCACCATGTGAAATCCGAACGCTGCGCGTGCGTGATGAGCATGTGCACTTTGCACTGCCTGAGGAGCTGAAACCGGAAGCTGATCAGAAGATGCGCGGGAATCCCGCCCAGGCCTAGCCCGGGTTTGTTTTCATGATGGCCATTCGCCGGAATTTTTGAAGCGATAGCTTATGCTTCTTGCCTGCATGCGCGCCCCGACCTCTCTCATCCGGCGCCATCCATCCACGATTACATGAAAAATTAGGGCTAGACGCTTCTCGCCTGATCGACGGCATTGCCAATGTAGCTTGCCGGAGTCATGGAAGCCAGCCGGCGCTTTTCTTCCTCGGGCAAATCCAGGGAGAGGATGAACGCCCTCAGCCGCTCCGGCGTGATACCGCGTCCGCGCGTCAACTCCTTCATCCGTTCATACGGGTTGGGCAATCCGTATCGGCGCATGACTGTCTGCACGGCCTCGCCCAATACTTCCCAGGCTGCATCGAGATCGGCTGCCATCCGCTCGGCATTCAGCTCGAGCTTGTCGATCCCTCGGCCAACGGACGCATAGGCTAGCAAGGCATAACCGAAGCCAACCCCCAGGTTGCGCAAGACGGTCGAATCGGTCAAATCCCGCTGCCAGCGCGAAACTGGCAGCTTTTCAGCCAGGTGACGCAAAACCGCATTGGCCAGGCCGAGATTGCCCTCCCCGTTCTCGAAATCGATCGGGTTAACCTTGTGGGGCATGGTCGAGGAGCCAACCTCCCCAGCCACCAGCTTCTGGCGGAAGTAGCCCAGCGAGATGTATCCCCAGACATCCCGGCAGAAATCAATGAGCACCGTGTTGAAGCGCGCCATGGCATCATTCAGCTCGGCGATGTAATCATGCGGTTCGATCTGAATCGTGTAGGGATTCCAAACCAGCCCCAGGGATTCGACAAACGCACGCGCAATGGCTGGCCAGTCCAGCTCGGGGTATGCGGCCAGATGCGCATTGTAATTGCCAACCGCACCGTTGATCTTGCCCAGCAACTGGACGCCAGCTATCGCATCGCGCTGCCGCTGCATGCGGTAGACCACATTGGCCCATTCCTTGCCCATCGTCGTCGGGCTCGCCGGCTGGCCATGCGTGCGCGACAGCATCGGCGCCTCGGCAAAGGCATGCGCCCGTTCCCGAACGGCGTCAATCAAGGCATCGATGCGCGGCAGAAGCACCAGCTCCCGCGCCTGCTTCAGCATCAGCGCATACGAAAGATTGTTGATATCCTCGGACGTGCAAGCGAAATGGAAAAATTCGGCTACTCTGGCAATCTCGGCACACGGAGCGACGGCTTCCTTCAGAAAATACTCGACCGCCTTGACATCGTGATTCGTCGTCGCTTCGATCTGCTTGACGCGCATGGCCTGGGCCTCGTCAAAGTTATCGATCAGGGCATCGAGAAAGGCGTTCGCATCAGCGGAAAAGGACGGTACCTCGGCAATGCCGTCTATCGATGCCAGATGCTGCAGCCAGCGCACCTCGACGGTCACCCGGGCCCGGATCAGGCCGAATTCACTGAAGATCGGCCGCAAGGCCTCCACCTTGCCGGCATAACGGCCGTCCAGCGGGGAAAGGGCGGTCAGCGTCGAAAGATTCATCGCATGCTCCTCAGAGGGAAAGATGTCATTGGCGCCGCAATGTACACAAATCATGGGCCGGATGCAGCAGAAGACTTGCCGAGCAGTGACGCCTGTCGGCTTGCCGGAGGGATGTCGAACGAGTGGCATCGCTGGCGCCACACGACCCTCCCGGCGGAACGGCCCGGGAGTACGGCGTGCCCGATGGCCCAGGGAAGCCCGGACATTGCCGTCGATGAACTCATGCGGCTAGGCCTCGACATGGAAACGGGGTTCGTCGATCCAGTCGCCCTTGCAGCATGGACACCGCGAAGGCTTGTGCCATTTTTCCCTGGAAAACCGGAATCCGCACCGCCGGCACCTTGCCGGTTCCACGACAAGACGATAGCCCTCATGCTTCAGGCTGCGCGCCCAGTGCCGGAGGTCGCTCTCCATCGATTTCAGACTCTCTCCGGCCATGTCGCTCAATTCACGCAAGCTCAGCTCGCGCTCAAGAAGCCAGGACGTCAACTGCTTGCGAAACATGATGACAGACTGACAGTCTCCACCGGAATTGACCAACTTTTTCACCATCGCACCGAAATGATCTCGCCACCTCGGCCAACAGCGACCACATGACCTTGGCGATGGCGAGCGACATGAAGGCATGCCTACAGGGTCCGGTTGTATCTCCCCTGCTTCCAGCTTTGCTATACTTGCTCATGGTTCGTCCCATGCTTCCTTTTTGAGAGATGGTATGGGGACACTTCTATTCTGGCACAATAATGTCGATACGGGAGAGGTACGGAACGGACCATCCAGCATCCCATTTTTTGGCTCGGTGATCACCCGACAAAGTACGTCGGCGTTAACCCCGCTTCGGGATCATGGTCGAGGCCTGAGCGAAAACCCCTGACCCCATGACCGCGTCAAGGCACGGTTGTTCCGGAAATGGTAATGGCGTAGCCTGAGCTTATCCTCGCATGAGGGGAGGGGTGATGCGCATTCGGACCAAGTCGACGTTGCTCATTGTCGCGGCCCTGGTCGTGTCCACGATCGTGCTCACGGCCATCGCCACGCTCGCATTTCGCAGTTTCTCGCTGGATGCCGCGCGGCACCGAACCGCAACCGTGGCCGGACTGATACAAACCGCGCTCACCGAGGAAATGATCATGGGCGCCTGGGACCGCCATGAGCAATTGCTGCGGCATTTCCAGTCGCTTCCGGGCTTGACCCATGTCGACCTGGTGCCAACAGAGGCCATCCTGCGGGATTTTCCGCATCTTGCGCCCGATGTGCGGCGCCTGGATCCCTTGATGAGGCAGAGCATTCAGCAGAAGCATGTCGTGGAGCAACTAAATGAGGACCTGGCTCATGCCGACCTGCGCCTGGCGGTTCCCTTCATCGCCGAGACGACGGGGCAGACCGACTGCCTGAGCTGCCATCATGTCGATGCGGGAACGGTCCTGGGCGTCGTGCATGTGCAAGCGGACCTGACAAACGAACGTTGGGCCGCGCTCAAAACCATCGCCATGCTGGCCCTTACATTGTTGATGTTCGGCGGCGTGCTCGCGTTCGGCATCCGCCAGGTGTTGCGACCGATCATGCTGACCACGGGTGAAATGCAAGAGGCTGTGACCAAGGCGGCCACGGGCGACTTCTCCGGCCGCATCAAGCGACGCTCCAACGATGAAATGGGCGAAATCGCCGAGGCAAGCAATGGCCTTTTTGAACGCCTGGAGCAAACATTCGGCGAGATCATCGAGGCGGTGGGGTCACTGCACCGCCGCGCCATGTTCCGAACATCCGCATCCAACCGTCTGGAAGAGACGCGCAGGATGATCCGCGACATGGTGCAATCGGCCCATTTCAAGAAGACCATCGAGGACGACCGGAACATCGATGAAGTGTATGCAAGGGTGCGATCCTTGATGGCCGATCGCCTGGGCTGGCCCACGTTTACGCTGTACGAGGTGAATTCAAGCAAGAATCGCATGAAGGCGGCCATCATCGAAGGACCACCTGCCGAAGGCGAGATTTGGTGTAACCCTGAATTGCTGATCTCTTGCGAGGCCTGCCGGGCGTTTCGCACCGGGCAGATCGTCAATGATGTGCAACACCCCGGCATCTGCCCGGCATTTTGGGGCAATCATCTGCAACGCGAACGGGAACTGTCGCATGTATGCATTCCTTTGCTCGAGTCGGGCAGCGTCGGCGCCGTGTTCCAACTGGTCGATGAACGCGCCGCACTGCGGCGGCGGCTGGGGGACATGGATGGCGTTCAGGGTTTCCTGGATGTGGCCTCCCCGGTCATCGGCGCCAAACGACTGATGCAGGCGCTGCATGAAACCGCCATGCGGGACGCCATGACCGGCATGTACAACCGGCGCTTTCTGGATCAGTACCTGGAAACCCTGTTGCCCTCGCTGGCCCGCAGGGACCAGAAGATGGGCGTGCTGATGATCGATGTGGACTTCTTCAAGCAGGTCAATGACACGATGGGTCATGAAACCGGGGACAAGGTGCTCAAGGAAGTCGCCTCCCTGGTCCAGCAATGCATTCGCGCTTCCGATCTAGCGGTTCGCTATGGCGGCGAGGAATTCATGGCCTTGCTGCCCGATGCGACGGAGGAAGGCGCACTGGCGGTGGCCGAGCGCATTCGCGCCTCCATGGAGTCGCGCGAATTCAGTGGCCCCGGCGCAATCTTTCACAAGACGCTTTCGATCGGCGTATCCATCTATCCGGATGATGCGGAAAATTTCTGGCAGGCCGTCAAATATGCCGATGTCGCGCTCTACAATGCCAAGGAGCACGGACGCAACCGGGTCGTGCGCTTCACTTCCGACATGTGGACTGAAGACAAATACTAGGCCCGCTCCGTGCCCGGATCAAAAAACCGATGCAAAAGTAGAACGCCCGGCCAAAGACCGGGCGTTCTGACATTGACGGGTTCAGCAACAAAACCACCATACCATGAACAAATGGTGGGCAGGGACGGAATCGAACCGCCGACACGAGGATTTTCAGTCCTCTGCTCTACCGACTGAGCTACCTGCCCCCTCGGAACCCGAATCAAGGAGCGCGGATTATTCCGGCTGACCGCCCCCGTTTCAAGCATCAATTTCCAGAAAGCGAGGAGGCCGCCAAAAGGCGGCCTCGTCAGGGTTCATCGATCACGTCAGTCGAAGGAAACCCGGTAATGCGGGTCCATCCAGCAACGGGGCAATTCCTCGCCCGACGGAAAGACCAGCCTTGCCTTTTCCTCCCGGACCGGATCCCCCATTTCCTCTCCAGCCTGGTATCGCACGGTCACGCTCGTTTCATGGGGGTCCACAAGCTCCAGCAGCTCCTCCACATGAACCAGATCACCAGACTCCCTGTTCTTCAGAAACATGCCACCCTCCTTCCTCAAAAGCGCTTCTCCACCTATATTCAAGCAGCATCAAAGGAATTTGTCCAGCAAAATCAGCCTGATTTCAGAGGCTTGTCCGCACGCATGATCAGATGGCTATAAGGAATCAGCATCATGTCCTGTCGCAAAACCGTCGTCACCTCATCAAAGACCTGCTCTGCAAGCCGACGATACGAGGACGCGTCGCGCACGTTTTGCCCACGATCACGGGCAATAATCCAGCGGGCGAGCGGATGCTGTTGTTCATGCCAGACGGGATCCACGGTGATGCAAACACCTCCTGGCTTCAGCGCCTTCCAGGCCAGGTGAAAAAGATGCACGGCCTGCGCATCGTCCAGATGATGCAACAGTCCCACGGCCAGAACGACATCAAAGCCTTCAAGCTCGCCAATGATAGCCTCGTCGATCAGCCGCGCCTGAAAATGCCCGCGCGAACCAAACCGGCGACGCGCCTGCTCGATGTATGCCCTTGACGCGTCGAAACCGAAATAGGCCCAGTCATCGGGAAGATGCGCCAGAAGGTCAGCCGGACCACAGCCAATATCAAGCAGACGCAATCCCTTCTCCTTTGGCAGTTCCCGCTCGACAAAGAGCCTTCGAAAGCGCTCCGCCCCCACCAGGCGCTGGAACAAGGAATAGCAAAGCGGCGAGGAAAGGATGGCCCGGATTCCGTGCGTCACCTGCGCCATCTCATCCCTCCCTGCGCCGCATCGTGAAGATCATAGGCGTTGTCCAGGTGGGCGGCAAGCGACGTAGCAAGGACATCATACCTCCTGCCTTGAGCAAGCGATAGCAGCACATCAGACCGGAGCCCGCATGCCGTCTGCGGAACCACGGGTCCTGCTCCAGCCTCCTGAGCGATCGGTACAGCAACCCCGGCTCAAACGCAACATCGAGGCCTCGTGTGCCGGCATACCGCAGCACATCCCCTGCCGTGATGAAATTGAGCGAGTCCCACAAGGCGGCGCCATCGGCTATCCATGGAGCATCAAGCCCCTCAATCGACGAGGCAAACCAGCGTCGGGTCCAGCGACCCCGGGTCCCCAGCACGGGAAGGCCAAAATGCGGTTCATAGGGAATCCGATAATTCGGACAGGCATGCATCATGCACCCATGCTCCGAAAGCACGTCCAGCATCGCGTCCAGGGCGCGTGACCAATCCGGAATGTGCTCGATGACATTGTTGCTGAAAACCAGATCGAACCAGCCATGGCGGGACGGAGTCAGTTCCTGCGCCGGACAGTCCAGCACTTCAAGACCGAGCGATGCATGCCGCTCAAGCAGCCTTTCGCGCATGAGCCGGAAGAGGTCAAAGCCACCGCTTGCCGGCTCCAGGGCAACGACATCCAGACCCTCGCTCTTCAGGAATAGGCTGGTCAGGCAAAGACCCGCACCGACCTCCAGAACACGCATGCCGGGCCTCACCACGCAAGCGATCATGCGCCAGGTGATACGCGCCTCGTTCATCAGGCTGACCAGGGCCCTTTCGGCATCGATTGCAGGCATGCCGAGAGCTCGGGAAAGCTCGGAAGCCCAAGCCTTCGTCGGGATGTCCGAAAGAAACTGATCGAGTCGGGAGAAATCCGGTTCGCTCACGCCCGCATTCCACCACAACAGAGGGCTTGCGTCATGAACCGGACATGGTGGCGCTGCCAGGGCGTTTGCAGCAAACTCACGAGCCGCAGCATGCACAAGAGGAGACGGACATGGGACGCATTCACCAATACAGGGGAGAACATGTCTTGGTCGAGTTCGAGGCCGAACGTTGCATCCATACGGGCGATTGTGTCCGAAATCTTCCGGAGGTGTTCAACCCCCGGCGAAAAGGTCGATGGATCCATCCCGATGCCGCCGATGTCCGGCGCATCGCCGAGGTGTGCGCACAATGCCCGACGGGTGCGCTACGCGCCCGCTCCCTCGATGACGGGCGGCTTCTTGATCAGCCGCCCGGCTACAACAGCATCCAAATCGTGCCTGACGGCCCCCTGTACATTCATGCACGCATGCGCATCAACGACCAAGTGCCTCCCTCTTACCGTGTCGCACTGTGCCGCTGCGGCGCCTCGCGCGCCATACCGTTTTGCGACGGCAGTCATCAACAGCAAATGTTTGAGGACAACGGACGGCCTGCGGCACTCCCGACGCCTGGCAAGGCAACCCGGGGGGAACTGGACATCAGATCACACCGGCCCGGTCCCTTGCGCATTTCCGGTCCCTTCCTGCTCATCGATGGCGAGGGGAAGGCAAGGGGACATTATGATGGCCTCTCATTCTGCTGCTGCGGCTCATCACGGATGAAACCCTTGTGTGACGGTTCGCATGCGGCCATCAAAGGTCCGCCGGCCAGACGGCCCTGAACATTCGCGGACCGGCGTGCGAACGATCACGTGCATGTCCCGGTGAAAAACAGCGCCCTGGCATGCACAAGGAGGCAGTGCTCCACATCCTTCCTTTCAGCCCGAACCCCCTCCCGCGCCATCGAGGTGACCGGCCGATCGGACATACCGCAGGTGACGATGCCCTCGAAATGACGCATATCCGGATCCATGTTCAGGGCAATGCCGTGATAGGTCACCCAGCGCCGGCAACGGACACCGACAGCCGCGATCTTCAGGCCATGCACCCAAACCCCGATACCACGGGCATCGCGTCGCGCCGAAATACCGAAATCCGCCAGCGTGCGAATGATCATCTCCTCCAACCGCCAGACATGACGATGAAGATCCCGTTCCCGTCTCAGGTCCGCGATAACATAGCACACGAGCTGGCCGGGTCCATGGTATGTAACCTCCCCCCCGCGCCCGGTATGGAACACATCAATATGCTGGCCACCAATGCTGCTCGTCAGAACATGCTCCCTGGATCCGGAGGTTCCAATGGTGTAGACGGGCGGATGCTCGGTCAGAACCAGGCATCCGCTGCGCCTGCCGGTCAGCACATCGGCCACCAGGCGCTCTTGCTCGGCCACGCCATCCGGGTAGGGCATGCAGTCGTGACGGATGACATCCATGCCGCCATGCTACGGATGGACGACGCCTCATGCACCTGTGATCGGACACGACCCCGTTTCGCTCCAGCCGGAGAAGATGCTATATTTTGACGATGCCCGACCTGGATGCCCTGCTGCAGGCCCTGACCGCCCTGGCCATTGGTCTTCTGATCGGTCTCGAAAGGGAACGCAGTCAGGCCAGGGAAGGCTCTCGCGCCGCCGGGCGCATCGGCATCCGTACCTGCGCGCTGGCTGCCCTGAGCGGCAACCTGATGACCTGGTTCCCTCCAGACTGGCAGTCATGGACCATTCTCGCAGGCATGGGCTTCACTGTGGCCTTGGCCATCCTTTCCTATTTGCGCACGAGCCGGGGAAGGCATGCCGACACGGGCATCACCTCGGAGTTCGCATTGTTCATCTGCTATATCCTCGGGGTCATGACCGGCAGCGGACGGGGAGCGGAGGCCGGCATCATCGGCATCACCCTGCTTGCCCTGCTTCATTTCAAGGCCATGCTGCACAGGTTCTCCCGCACCCTGTCACAGCAGGACATGCAAATGGCCATCCAGTTCCTGGTCATCAGCATGATCATCCTTCCCCTGCTCCCCGATCAGGGCTACGGCCCCTTCCATGCACTGAACCCGCATCGCATCTGGCTGATGGTCGTGCTGATCTCCGGCATCGGTTTTGTCGCCTACGCGGGCATCAAGCTGATCGGAGACAAGGCCGGCTTGATCCTGACCGGGCTGCTCGGAGGCATCGTATCCAGTACGGCCGTCACCATGACCATGGCACGCATTTCAAGAAAGGCGCCATCGCTGGCCAAGGCCTGTGTGCTGGCGACACTGTGGGCCTGTGGATCGGTCTTCATCCGGGTCTGGCTGCTGTCGTTCATCCTGATCCCGGATGTTGCGGCTCACCTTGTCGTCCCCATGCTTCTCATCGTGACGTTTGTTGCCCTGTTGACATTGTTCCTCTGGCAGCACCGGGGATGGGAGACGGGCCGGCCGGATGCGGGATACGCGCCGGATCGCAACCCCCTTTCATTCAGAACATCGCTGATGTTCGGCCTCCTCTATGGCCTGGTACTCATGTTCGGCCACTGGGCCTATGCCACCCTGGGCGCGACAGGCATTCTGGGCGTGGCCGCAGCCTCCGGCCTCACCGATGTGGATGCCATCACGCTGACGCTCAACGAAATGGTGCGGAAAGAGCTTGCACCAGACCTTGCCGCCCAGGCCATCCTGATCGCAAGCGTGTCGAACACCATCGTGAAATGGTGCCTGGCCATGGGCATTGGGGCACGAGACATCCGCATGCCACTGACCATCGGCTTGCTGCCCATGGCCGCCCTCGGCCTCATGGGCGCCCTGCTGATCTAGGCTCGCATTGACCAAAGGGCGACACCACCTACAATCGCTAACCTTTCGGATACTCCGTAACGAGATGCCCTGTTGAAACAATGAGGAGGACCTGTGTCCCTGAAGGTACAACGAAACGATCCCTGCCCCTGCGGCAGCGGCAGGAAATACAAGAAATGCTGTCTGCATGCGGCCCGCCAGGCCCGGATGGCCAGCGCCAGACGACGGGAAGGCGTGCAGAAGTCCCTTGGCTGGCTGAACAAGCACCACGCATCCCGGATTGACGACTGGGTGGAGCGGGTCTGGCTTGCGGGGATGTCCGAGGCGGAACGCACTGGCATTGCCACAGCGGATGCCCGTATCCGCGGCATCCATGATGTCAATCTGCTGGAACAGTTGATGGCCGAAGGGAGGTTCGAGGACATCGGCAAATCCCCCCTGCAATTGATTCTCGAAGCCGATGAGCTCGACCTGGATGACGAACAGCGCAACTTTCTCGAGCAGCTTGGCCTCCGCTCCCTGTGCCTGTATCGCGTGACATCGTGTTCGCCCGGGGAAAGCTTCTCGGTCTGTGAGGCCCTGGAGGGCGGAGACCCGATAAGCATCGTGGACGCGTATGCAAGCCGGATGCTCGAGGATGGCGACATCATCGGGCTGCGCCTTTTGCAAACGCCTCAAGGCTGGGAAAGCTCCGGTGCGATCTATCATATCCCGGATGAATTCGTCGATGAGCTTGTCGGACAGTTGCAACAGGCGGATCAACATGAGCACGGCTGGATACTGATCCGTTACTGGCTTCGCCTGGTAGCTGCCCACGTATAGGAAACGACAATGCGATCAAGACTCTCGAACAACAAGAAACGCAAGATCCATCTACTTCTGGAACAGGCCAGGCAATGGCTTGAGCGCGGCCAGCACCAGATGTGCGAAAGCATCTGTCAGAACATCGAACGCCTGGATCCCGGCAATGGCGATGCATCCAACCTGCGCGGCCTGATGGCCAGTGCCCAGGGGAGGCCGGACCAGGCCCTGCATTGGTTTTCAGAGGCCCTCAAGACGGAGCCGAGACGCGCCGAATTTCACGCCAATCTGGCGGGCATGCTGCTGCTTGCCCAGAAAAGCCAGGAAGCCTTACAACATTACCAGCAGGCTCTCCGGCTACAGCCCAATCTGTCGCCCGCAAGGCTGGGCATGGCCACGGCGCTTGTTCAGTTGCGGCGCCATGACGAGGCCATTCGGCTTCTGGAGTCGCTCCAGCGCAAACAACCCAAGAATCACGACATCCTCATGCGCCTGTTCAGGGCACATTATCATGCCGATCATACGGAGCAGGCCGAGGCCTGGCTGCGCAAGGCGCTGGACATGAAACGGGATGACGCCGATGGCTGGTACCAGCTGGGCCTGCTTTTGCTGGAAAGCGGAAAGATCGACCAGGGGCGCGAGGCCCTGCTCAAGACCCTGCAGCTCGATCCCGACCATGCCGATGCCGCGCTGTTGCTGGCGGATACGCGTCATTTCGGAAAAGTCGACGATGAGGCCGCGCTCATCCAGAACATGTACCGGCGTGCGGACGAAGGCTCCGAGCAGCGCATGAAGTTGGCCTTCGCCTATGGCAAGGTCCTCGATGACCTCGACAGAACCGAGGAGGCCTTCGCCTGCATACGAGAGGCCAACGAGATCCGCCACCGGCATAGCTCGTATGACCAGGAGACCGAACTGGCCCATCTGGAGGCCATCATGAACGCCTATGACGAGGACACCATCGGACGCGCATGCAACCTTGAGGATGAAAGCCCCATTTTCATCATCGGCATGCCACGTTGCGGAAGCACGCTCGTCGAACAGATTCTCGCCGCCCATCCGGACGTTTGCCCCCGAGGAGAAACCGGCCTGATGGAAGAAACATTTCTGCGCCTTGGCGAACAGCGTCAGGGTACGCTGACCCTCCAGGACGTTCAAGGATTCTCGTCCGAGCAGTGGAAAGCCATCGGGGAAAACTATCTGGCCGCCCTGCGCGCCGAAGACGGTTCGCCCCGTCTGACGGACAAGACCCTGTCCAACATCCGGTTTGTCGGCGCCATTTACTGCGCGCTGCCACGGGCGCGCATCATTCATGTGCGACGGAACCCGATGGATACCTGCTGGTCCATCCACCGGCACCACCTGCTCGGTCCGCTCTTCGACTTTGGCAGCAGCTTGGGGGAACTCGGGTATTACTACCGCATGTACCAGCGGCTCATGGATCATTGGCGCAGGATTCTGCCGCAAGGCGTCATGCACGAAATAGATTATGAAATACTCGTGACCGACCCCGAACGCGAGATACGCAAGTTGCTGGAGGCCTGCGGACTTGACTGGAATGACCGCTGTCTGCGCTTTTACGAGGTCAAAGCCAACGTGCGAACGGCCAGTTTCATGCAGGTCCGGCGTCCGATCACGCCAGAGTCAATCGGCTCATGGAAACGCTACTCGGCACACCTGCGGCCCTTGATGCAAATCTTGGGAGAAACAAGCGCCAATTGACCCGATGGCGCGGAACCATACAATCCTCATAAACGCGAGGAAAAGCATGACGGAACAGAAAAACATCGATGACTTGAGTTTCGAGGAAGCGCTCGATCAACTGACGCGGCTGGTTGAGCAGCTTGAATCAGGCCAGCTTCCCCTGGAGGAAAGCGTGGCCGCCTTCGAGCGGGGCGTTCAGCTTACCCGCCGATGCGAGGCCTTGCTGGACGAGGCTGAGCAGCGGCTGCAGATCCTCGGTGACAAGGAGCATGAAGGATCCGCTGAATGAATGCCCCGACATTTCTTCGGCAGCATGCCCGGCAGGTGCATGCCTCATTGGAGCGCATGCTGAACGAGCATCGGTCCGGCATGCCGGACCGGTTATGGGAGGCCATGCGCTACTCGCTTCTCGCCGGCGGTAAACGCATCCGACCTGTCCTGTTGATGGAAACCTACCGAGCCTGCGGCGGCCGGTCTCTCTCGAGCATCATGCCGGCAGCCGTGGGTCTGGAGTGCGTGCACACCTACTCCCTGATTCAGGATGATCTTCCCTGCATGGATGACGACAGTCTCAGGCGCGGCCAGCCGACCTGTCATTGCCAATATGATGAGGCAACGGCGCTGCTGGCCAGCGATGCCCTACTCACGCTTGCCTTTCAGCTGTTGGCCGAGTCCGAATGGCCTGCGGATGTGCGCGTGGAACTCTGCCGGCGCCTGGCCATGGCATCCGGAGGCGCGGGCATGGTGGGCGGACAGATGCTGGACATCGAGGCCGACCGTCATTCGATCAACAATGAACTCGAAATTGAACGCATCCATGTTCAGAAAACAGGCGCGCTCATCTGTTACGCTTGCGAGGCTGGCGCATTGCTGGCCAGCGCTGGCGAAGAACAAGTCAGGCATGCCGCCCGCTTCGGCAGGGCGCTGGGCCTGCTGTTCCAGGTGACCGACGACATTCTCGATGTCACCGCCAGCACGGAAACCCTGGGCAAGAGCGCCGGCAAGGATCAGCACCAGCAAAAGGCGACCTATGTTTCTGCCCTTGGCCTTCCCCGGGCAAAGGAACTCGCCGATGAATGGCTGGCCATTGCCCTCGAGGCCGCTTGTCAGCTCGGTGACAAGGATGGGCACCTGGCCTCACTGGCGCAATATGTCAGAAACCGGGATCGCTGATGGGCTATCCATTGCTTGAGAGCATCCGAAGCCCCGAGGACCTGAAAAGACTCGATGTCGAGAGGCTGCCCGAACTGGCGCTCGAAATGCGCCAATACCTCGTCGAAACCCTGGCGCCGATCGGTGGCCATCTCGGAGCAGGACTGGGCGTCATCGAACTCACAATCGCCCTGCACTATCTGTTCGACTCGCCCGAGGACAAGATCATTTGGGATGTCGGCCACCAGGCCTATCCCCACAAGATTCTGACTGGCCGATTGGATGGCATGCCGACCCTACGCCAATCTGGCGGCTTGTCCGGCTTCACCAAGCGCAGCGAGTCCGAGCACGACCCCTTCGGCGCCGGTCACGCTTCGACATCCATCTCGGCCGCCTATGGCTTCGCCTGGGCCAGGGATCTGCTACACCAACACCATCACGTCATAGCCGTCATCGGAGACGGGGCCTTGACGGGGGGCATGGCCTTCGAAGCGCTTAACCATGCGGGAGGCAACAGAAACCGGCTGCTCGTGATCCTCAACGATAATGAAATGTCCATTGCTCCGAATGTCGGCGCCCTGTCCTCCTATCTGGCCCGCATCATTACGGGCAGGCAGTACACGAACGCCAAGGAAACGGCAAAGCGCCTCCTTGAAAAGATCCCCGGGGCCATGGATGCAGCCAGGCGGCTCGAGGAGCATGTCAAGGGCATGATCATACCGCCAGGCGCGCTGTTCGAGGAACTCGGCTTCCGTTACATCGGTCCCATCGACGGTCACAACTTCGATCACCTGCTGCCCACATTGCGTAACTGTCGCGAACTGGATGGTCCCATCCTGCTGCATGTGCTGACACGCAAGGGGCTGGGGTTCTCCCCTGCGGAAGAGGATCCGGAAACCTGGCACGGCCTGGGGCCCTATAACCCTGAAACGGGCAAGCCGCTCCCATCCACAGGCAAACCGCCAAGCTATACCGAGGTATTCGGCGAAACCCTGGCCGACCTGGCCGATGAGGACCCCCGCATCGTGGCCATCACTGCGGCAATGCCGGGAGGAACGGGACTCAGCCGCTTCCGCCGACGCCATGCCGACCGCTTCGTGGATGTTGGCATCGCGGAACAGCATGCGGTCACGTTTGCCGCTGGCCTGGCCGCTGCCGGTCTCAGACCCGTCGTCGCCATCTACTCGACATTCATGCAACGGGCCTATGACCAGATCATCCACGATGTCTGTATCCAGAACCTACCTGTTGTCTTCTGCATGGACCGCGCCGGCATCGTGGGTGCCGACGGGGCGACACACACGGGCATGTTCGATATCGCGTTCATGCGTTGCCTGCCAAACATGACCATCTTGGCGCCCAAAGACGAACAGGAATTGCGCGACATGTTGGCCACGGCATTCGAGATCGAGGGGCCGGTGGCCATCCGCTATCCCCGCGGGCATGGCATCGGGGTTGCACTGCGCGAGCCCGCCTGCCTGCCCTTCGGTCGCTCCGAACTGCTGCATCAGGGCGATGCGGGCCTCGTCATCGCTGTCGGCAGCCGGGTGCATGATGCCCTGTCTGCGGTCAGGCACCTGGAACAGCAGGGGGTGGCTTCCTTTACGCTGTTGAATCTTCGCTTTCTCAAGCCCCTCGATGATTCGTCCATCCTTTCCCATCTGCAGCCCGACAAGCCATTGGTCATAATCGAGGAAGGATGCTCCTGCGGCGGCATTGGCGAGCAGATTGCGACCCTGGCCCTGCAGGCGGGCTGGAGTGGCCCGTTCCGGCATCTGGCCATGCCTGACCGGTTTCCCGAACACGGCGCGGCACATGAAATCCTGCACCAGCTTGGACTCGACCGCGACGGCATTCAGTCCTCACTTGAATCCCTGGTCCGCTGATCATGGCCAAGTTGCGACTCGATCAACTGCTCCTTGAGCGGGGGCTCGTTGAAAGCCGAAGCCAGGCCCAGCGCCTGATCATGGCTGGACTCGTCTATGTCAATGGCCAGAAGGCGGACAAGGCCGGTAGCTCGTTCGATATCGCAGCCGAGGTCATCATCCGCGAAACCCTGCGCTATGTGTCCCGCGGGGGACTGAAACTCGAAAAGGCGCTGAACGTGTTCGCCTTTGATCCGCAGGGCTGCACCTGTCTGGATGTCGGTGCCTCGACCGGGGGGTTCACTGATGTGCTGCTGCAAAATGGGGCGCAACGGGTGTACGCCGTGGATGTGGGTCATGGCCAGCTGCATTACCGCCTCCGGCAGGATCCCCGTGTGATCAACCTGGAACGCACGCATGTCCGCAATCTGACGGCTGCGCTGGTGCCCGAACCCGTGCATGCGCTCGTCATCGACACCTCGTTCATTTCCTTGTCCAAGGTGCTGCCCCATGCCTGGACCTTTCTCCAGCCCGGGGGATGGTGCGTGGCCCTGATCAAGCCGCAATTCGAGGTTGGCCCCAAACACCTGCGCAAGGGCGTCGTCCGCGACGAACAAATCCGTCGACAGGCCATCGAGGGAGTGCTGAGCCTGGCAGGAACACTCAAGGCCTGTCGGGTCATCGGCGTGGAACAGTCCCCGATCACGGGCCCCAAGGGCAACATCGAATACCTGTTGGGGCTTCTTCGTGAGCGTTGAAAAGCGTGAGCTGCACGCCTTCTTTCACCTGAAACCGGAGACCGTGATCTCGGCCATTGAAGGCCGGGGGCTGCCGTGCAATGGACAATTGATGCCGCTGAACTCATATGAGAACCGGGTCTATCAGGTCGGCCTGGAATCCGGCGGACCCATCATCGCCAAATTCTACCGTCCTGGTCGCTGGTCCGATGCCGCCATCCTGGAAGAACACCAGTTCACCCTTGAGTTGGCCGCCCTGGACATACCGGTCGTCGCCCCCATGCGCATTCAGGATGAAACCCTGTTTCATGCCGGCATTTACCGTTTCGCCATCTATCCGCTCTGCCGGGGCAGGCCCTTCGAGCCCGAGCATCGGGCGCGACTGCGGCAACTGGGAAGGTACATCGGCCGCATCCATGCCGTAGGATGCACCGAAGCATTCCATCACCGCCCCAGACTTTCCGTCGAAAGTCTCGGACGGGCATCCAGTTCCTTCATCCTCGAACGCGGCTGGCTTCCCCGCGAGCTTGAACGGACCTATGCCGAGCTTTGTGACACCCTGCTTGCGCGCATCGAACAATGTTTCTCGGCAACCTACGCCCAGAAGACCATCCGCATCCATGGAGACTGCCATGCCGGTAACATCCTGTGGAACCAGGACGTCGGCCCCCGTATCCTGGATTTCGATGATTGCTGCATGGGGCCGGCAATCCAGGATTTGTGGATGTTCCTGAGCGGCTCGCGAGCCCATATGGAATCGGACCTTTCGGCCCTGCTTCTGGGCTACACGGAATTTCATGACTTTGACCTCAGGCAGTTGCACCTCATCGAGCCCCTGCGCACACTGCGCATCATGCACCATGCAGCCTGGCTTGCGCGGCGATGGGATGACCCCATGTTCCGGGAAGCCTTCCCGTGGTTCGGCGACCCTCGTTTCTGGCACGATCACCTGCAAACCCTCAGGGAACAGGCCAGTGCCATGGCCGAAGAGCCCCTGCAATGGATCTAGAACGCCGGCTGAACGAGCTCGAGATGCGCTCCGCCTATCAGGAACATCTCATCAAAGAACTCAATGAGGCGCTCACGGATCAGGCCAGGGAGCTTGAACAACTTGGCCTGCGCCTTGAACGCCTCGAAGCATGTCTCAAATCCCTCATCGGTCACCATACGGTGCCGCCCCCTTCAGAGGAGCCGCCACCGCCGCACTATTAGCGGCATCAGAGACTCTTGAGAAATGCGATCAGATCCGCCTGGTCGCGGGGCTCGCAGATGCGCTGGGCCGGCATCTTCGTCGTGGCTGAGTCATCGCCGCTGAACTTCTTGATGGCCCGTTTCGAGTCGCATATCCATGCGGCAAGCTTCGGCTCATCCCATAGCCACTGGGCTCCAGCCAGGGCCTTGCTGTATTTCATGTCCGGCATCTTGCCGGCGTTTCTTCCCACGATACCCTTCAGGCCGGGCCCGACCTTGCGGCGATCGTCCAGACGATGACAAGCCAGGCACTTGGCCGCCAGGCGCTTGCCGCGGTTGGCGTCCCCGGCCAACAGCAGGCTGATGCTTTCCGTCGAAGCAGTAATGCCGGCGTTCCCTGTTTTCGCGGCCTCCGGGGTCTTCGGCATGGGAGGCTCTTCCTTGGCGGCCATCGCATCAGAGGCTGGAGCCCTTGCCTTGCCGGCCTGTTGTTCACCTCGCTCGGAGGCCACCCCGTCCGCCTGCGGTGCGGCAGTTTCTGAAGCCACCGTCCGGTCGGCGACCTGCATGGATGCCGCTTCCTGCTTCATGGCCGGCAAGGACTTGGGCACGGCGCTGTCTGTCTTCGCAACGGCCATCGTGCTCGTCCGGGCCACGTGGGCTTCCGGATGAGGAGCAGATTCAGGCGCGGAAGCCTGCTCTTCGTTTCCTCCACATGCGACCAGTATCAAGGCAATGGCCAGGCTCGGTCCAAGACGATGCATGGCAAACCTCCACGGCATCAAACACTCTTGCATCACCATAGCATGAACATAGCCCGAGCGCAAACGAGGGAGCCCATTGTGGGCTCCCTCGCGCCGTCATGCCCTTGTCCCGTACTCAGGCAGAGTCCGGGGCCTCGCTCCCTTCGGCCGCTTCGCTGGAGCCCTGGTCATCCCCCTGAGCCGTCTCGGTAGCCTCTGCCTGTCGTGATTCTGCAACCGGCTTTGGAATCATGCGGGAGGCAAGTCCCGTTCCCGCAGGCAGCAATCGCCCGAGAATCACATTCTCCTTCAGGCCCGTGAGCCAGTCGACCTTGCCGGCAAGGGCCGCTTCCGTGATCACCCGGGTCGTTTCCTGGAACGAGGCCGCCGAAATGAAGGACTCCGTGTTCAGCGAGGCCTTCGTGATGCCCAGCAGGATTGGCTCGAAACGCGCGGGAGGCTTGCCCTCCGCCTCAAGCTTGCGGTTGACCTCAAGCACGCGCCTGCGCTCGACCTGCTCACCGACGACGAAGCTGGAAGCTCCGGGATCCATGATCTGCACCTTGCGCATCATCTGACGCACGATGACCTCGATGTGCTTGTCATTGATCTTCACGCCCTGCAGACGGTAGACCTCCTGCACCTCGTCCGTGAGATAGTTGGCCAGGGCCTCGATGCCCATGACCCGCAGGATGTCCTGAGGAGACGGCGAGCCCTCCATCAGGCGCTCACCCTTGCGCACCCGGTCACCCTCCTGCACGATGATATGGCTTCCCTTCGGAATCTGGTATTCAACCGGATCCGAACCATCGTCGGGCTCGATGAACACGCGGCGCTTGCCACGGATATCCTTGCCGAACGAGATCACGCCATCCTTCTCCGCAATGAAAGCCAGCGTCTTCGGCTTGCGCGCCTCGAACAGCTCGACCACGCGCGGCAGGCCGCCAGTGATGTCCTTGGTCTTGCCGACCTCCCGCGGAATCCTGGCCAACACGTCGCCGGCCTTGACCGTTTCACCATTTTCAACACTCAGAATGGCGCCCGGAGACAGGAAATACCGCGCGGCCGTATTGGTGCGCGGCAGCACCAGGGGATCGCCATCCGGCTGCTTTGGATCCACCAGTTGCAGCTGCGGTCTCAGGGCATCCTTGCGCGTATCCGCCTGCTGGATGACGACCCGGTTGCTCAATCCCGTCACCTCATCGGACTGCTCGCGCATGGTGGTCCCTTCAACGAGATCGACATAGCGCACACGACCGTCCACCTCGGCAATCAAGGGCATCGTGTAGGGATCCCACTCAGCAAGCTTGGTTCCTCCCTTGACCTCGGCGCCCTCGGCCACAAGCAGGCGCGCGCCATAGGGGACGCGGTGACGCTCCAGCTCCTTGCCCACCTTGTCGCAAACCAGGGCCTCGGCATGTCTGTTGATGACAATGTTTGACCCGCGGGAGTCCGTCACGACGATGGCATTCTCGAAGCGGACCGTGCCGCTGAAGCGGGCCTCGACATGCGCCTGTTCGGCCGCTCGGGATGCAGTACCGCCGACATGGAACGTGCGCATGGTCAGCTGTGTTCCCGGCTCGCCGATGGATTGGGCCGCGATCACGCCAACGGCCTCACCAATCGAAACCGGCGTACCGTGGGCCAGGTCGCGACCGTAGCAGGTCGCGCAAATGCCATCCTCGGCCTCACAGGTCAACACGGAGCGGATGCGCACGGACTCAATCCCCGCATCCTCGATCTTGGCCGCCAACTCCTCATTCACCATGGCCCCCGCAGGAGCGATCTCCTCGCCGGTGATCGGATCGACGGCGGCCTCAAGAAGCACCCGGCCCAGGGCACGCTCAGCCAAAGGCTCAATGACCTCCCCGCCCTCGACCAGCGCGCTCAGCGTGATGCCTCGATCCGTGCCGCAATCCTGAATGCGGATGACGGCGTCCTGGGCGACATCCACCAGACGCCGGGTCAGATAGCCGGAGTTCGCCGTCTTCAGGGCCGTGTCCGCCAGACCCTTGCGCGCGCCATGCGTCGAAATGAAGTACTGCAGCACGGTCAGGCCCTCGCGGAAGTTGGCCGTGATCGGCGTCTCGATGATCGAGCCATCCGGCTTGGCCATCAGGCCGCGCATGCCGGCCAGCTGGCGAATCTGCTGTGCCGATCCACGCGCACCGGAGTCCGCCATCATGAAGACCGGATTGAAGGTCTTCGTGACCTCCTTCTTCCCATCCGGTCCTTCCACCTCCTCGGAGGCAAGGTTTTCCATCATGGCCCGCGCCACCCTGTCGGTGGTCTGCGTCCACAGGTCCACAACCTTGTTGTAGCGCTCGCCAGCCGTGATCAGGCCGTCCGCGTACTGCTTCTGGACCTTGGCCACTTCCTTTTCGGTCGCGCTGACCAGCTTTTGCTTCTGTTCGGGGATAACCACATCATCCAGCGCAAACGATGCGCCCGAACGGGTGGCATAGGTGTAACCCAGCACCTTCAGGCGATCCGCAAACAGCACTGTGGCCTTGTTGCCCGCAACCCTGTAGCAGCGCTCAATCAGCGCGGCCACTTCCTTCTTGGTCAGCTCGCGGTTGATGCTGGAGAAAGGCAGGGCCTCGGGCAGAATCGTGGACAGGATGGCCCGGCCCGGTGTCGTCTTCTCGCGCTTGCCACGAATGCGGCATTGGATGCGCGCGTGCAGACCCACGACACCTGCATCCAGGGCGCGCGTCACCTCATCCGGCGAGGCGAATACCATGCCCTCGCCCTTTTCAAACGGCCGCTCGCGCGTCAGGTAGTAGATGCCAAGCACCATATCCTGCGTGGGCACGATGATCGGCTTGCCCGTCGCCGGACTCAGAATGTTGTTCGATGACATCATCAATGCGCGCGCCTCGGTCTGCGCCTCGATGGACAGGGGCACATGCACGGCCATCTGGTCGCCGTCGAAGTCGGCATTGAAGGCCGTGCAAACAAGCGGATGAAGCTGTATGGCCTTGCCCTCGATAAGCACGGGCTCGAAGGCCTGAATGCTCAGCCGGTGCAGGGTCGGCGCTCGATTGAGCAGCACCGGATGCTCATGGATGACCTCGGCCAGGATGTCCCAGACCTCCGGAATCCCCTGCTCCACGAGCTTCTTGGCCGCCTTGATCGTGTTGGCCAGCCCGCGCGCCTCCAGTTTTGAATAAATGAACGGCTTGAACAGCTCCAGGGCCATCTTCTTCGGCAGGCCGCACTGATGCAGCTTCAGTTCGGGGCCGACAACGATGACCGAGCGTCCCGAATAGTCCACGCGCTTACCGAGCAGGTTCTGGCGGAAGCGCCCCTGCTTGCCCTTGATGATATCGGACAGCGACTTCAGTGGCCGTCGGTTGGTGCCGGTAATCGGCTTGGAGCGCCGCGCATTGTCGAACAGGGCGTCCACGGCTTCCTGCAGCATGCGCTTCTCGTTGCGCGTGATGATTTCAGGGGCGTTCAGCTCCAGCAGGCGGCGCAGACGGTTGTTCCGGTTGATGACCCGGCGGTACAAATCATTCAGATCCGAGGTCGCGAAGCGTCCGCCGTCCAGGGGAACCAGCGGACGGATCTCGGGCGGCAGCACCGGAATGACCTCAAGGATCATCCACTCGGGCCTGTTGCCCGACTCGATCATCGCCTCGATGGTCTTCAGGCGCTTGGTCAGCTTGGTCAGCTTGGTCACGGCCTTGGTGGCCGCAATCTGGGCGCGCAGGCTCTGACGCTCCTCATGGAGGTCGATGTCCTTGAGCATCTCGCGCAGGGCCTCGGCACCCATGCCGACACGGAACTCCTCGCCATATTCCTCGAAGGCCTCGATGTATTCATCCTCGGTCAGCACCTGATACTTCTCCAGGCTGGTCAAGCCCGGATCAAGCACGACATAGGACTCGAAATACAGGATCCTCTCCAGTTCCTTGAGCGTCTTGTCCAGCAACAGACCGATGCGGGAGGGCAGACTCTTGAGGAACCAGATATGGGCCACGGGCGCGGCAAGCTCGATATGCCCCATGCGCTCGCGCCGCACCTTAGACTGGATCACCTCAACCGAGCATTTCTCGCAGACAACGCCACGATGCTTGAGCCTCTTGTACTTGCCGCACAGACACTCGTAGTCCTTGATCGGGCCGAAGATCTTCGCGCAGAACAAGCCATCGCGCTCGGGCTTGAACGTGCGGTAATTGATGGTCTCCGGCTTCTTGACCTCGCCATAGGACCAGGAACGGATCTTTTCCGGGCTTGCCAGCCCGACGCGCAAGCCATCGAAGTCCTCGATGCTGCTTGGCTTCTGGAACATCTTGAGAAGTTCTTGCATTACTTGTCTCCTTCCGTCTCGGCAGGTTTCTTCACCATCTCGATGTCAATGGCGAGCGCATTCAGTTCCTTCGTCATGACGTTGAACGATTCAGGGATGCCTGCCTCGAACGACATGTCGCCACGCACGATGGACTCATACATCTTCGTGCGCCCTTGCACATCGTCCGATTTCACGGTCAGCATCTCCTGCAGCGTGTAGGCCGCACCGTAAGCCTCGAGCGCCCAGACCTCCATTTCGCCGAACCGCTGGCCGCCAAACTGCGCCTTGCCGCCCAGGGGCTGCTGCGTGACCAGCGAGTATGGGCCCGTCGACCGGGCATGAATCTTCTCATCCACCAGGTGATGAAGCTTCAGGATGTACATGTGGCCAACGGTCACCGGGCGATCGAAGGGCTCGCCCGTCCGGCCATCATACAGGGTTGCCTGGCCGGATTCGGGAAGGCCTGCAAGCCGCAGCATGCGCCGGATGTGCTCTTCCTTCGCCCCGTCGAAGACCGGAGATGCAATCGGCACGCCATCCTTGAGCAGCTCGCACTGCTCGAGCAGTTCCTCGTCGCTCAGGGCCCTGATCCGATCACAGGCATCCTTGTCCTCTTCATAGATTTCAAGCATGAACTTGCGGATTTCTTCGGCCTTGCGACCGGCCTGAACCATCTCCTGGATCCGGGCACCGAGCGCCGAAGCAGCCCACCCCATGTGGATCTCGAAAATCTGGCCGATGTTCATGCGGGAGGGAACGCCCAACGGATTCAGGCAGATATCCACGGGCGTGCCGTCCTCCATGTAGGGCATGTCCTCCTCGGGAACGATGACCGAAATCACGCCCTTGTTGCCGTGGCGTCCGGCCATCTTGTCGCCAGGTTGGAGCTTGCGCTTGACGGCGACAAAGACCTTCACGACCTTGATCACGCCGGGACCAAGATCGGACCCCTCGCGCACCTTGGCCACCTTTTCCTCGAAACGGGCCTCGAGCTTGGCCCGTTCCTTGTCCAGGGAATCGAGGATTTCGCTGACCCTCGCCTGCACCTCGTCATCCTGCACGGACACGCCAGTGAGATCGCGCAGGCTCAGGGCGCGGACGTGCTCGGTCTCGATGGTCTGCCCCTTCTTCAGGCCCTTGAACTTCGCGGCCTTCTGTCCAACGAGGATGCCTTCCAGACGCCCCAGCACGTTGGCCTCCAGAATGCGGCGCTCCTCTTCCTTGTCCTGGTAGAGTTGTTCGACCTCTTCCTCTTCGATGGCCTTGGCCCGCTCGTCCTTTTCATCGCCACGACGCGTGAACACCTGCACATCCACGACCACGCCCTCTTCTCCGGGCTTTACGCGCAGGCTGGTATCCCGGACATCGGCCGCCTTCTCTCCGAAGATCGCGCGTAACAGCTTCTCTTCGGGCGACAACTGGGTTTCGCCCTTCGGCGTGATCTTGCCCACGAGGATGTCTCCCTGCTTGACCTCGGCGCCGATGTAGGCAATGCCCGAATCATCGAGGTGACGCAGGGCCTCCTCGCCGACATTCGGAATGTCGCGCGTGATCTCTTCCGCGCCCAGCTTGGTTTCCCGGGCCACGCATTCGAATTCCTCAATATGAATCGAGGTATACACGTCTTCCTTGACCAGCTTCTCGGAAATGACGATGGCATCCTCGAAGTTGTAACCCCGCCAGGGCATCAGCGCCACGAGCGCGTTTCTTCCGAGCGCCAGCTCGCCCTGATCGGTGTTCGGTCCATCGGCAATGATCTCGCCTCTGGCGACCTTCTGCCCGACCTTGACCAAGGGACGCTGGTTGAAGCAGGTGTTCTGGTTCGAGCGGCGGTACTTGAACAGGCGGTAGATGTCGACGCCAGGCTCGCCCTCGATCTGTTCATCGTCATTGACCTTGATGACGATGCGACTGCCATCCACCCGCTCGACGACGCCACCGCGCCGGGCAACCATGTTGACCCCGGAGTCGCGCGCGACAACGGCCTCCATGCCGGTGCCGACAAGCGGCTTTTCCGAGCGGATGAGCGGAACGGCCTGACGCTGCATGTTCGAGCCCATCAAGGCTCGGTTGGCGTCATCGTGCTCGAGGAATGGGATCAAACCGGCAGAGATGGAGACCACCTGGGACGGAGAGACGTCCATGTAATCGATCTCTTTTGGCTGGGCCATAATGAACTCGCCGTCCTTGCGGCACTGAACGAACTCGGCCACAAAGGCCCCATGCTCATCAACCTTGGCGTTGGCCTGCGCGATGACATGCTTGGCCTCGTCGATGGCGGAAAGGTATTCAACCTCGTCCGTGACCCGGCCGTCGACGACCTTGCGATAAGGCGTCTCGATGAAGCCGAACTCGTTGACCTTCGCATAACTGGCCAGTGAGTTGATCAACCCGATGTTCGGACCCTCCGGGGTTTCGATCGGACACAAGCGACCATAATGCGTCGGATGCACGTCGCGCACCTCGAAGCCGGCCCGTTCGCGGGAAAGGCCACCCGGACCCAGCGCGGACAGCCGTCGCTTGTGTGTGACCTCAGACAACGGGTTCGTCTGGTCCATGAACTGGGAAAGCTGTGAGGAGCCGAAGAACTCGCGAACGGCCGCGATCAGCGGCTTGGCATTGACCAGGTCCGAGGGCATCATTTCCGTCAGGTCGCCGGAGCTCAGGCGTTCGCGGATGGCGCGCTCCATGCGCACGAGCCCCAGACGGATCTGGTTCTCGAGCAGCTCTCCGACGGAGCGCAGGCGCCGGTTGCCAAGGTGATCAATGTCGTCGACCTCGCCGATGCCGTCACGCAGGGACAGCAGCGTATCCAGCGTCAGCAGGATGTCCTCGACGCGCAGCGTTCCATGCTCCAGCGGCACCTCGTCATTGCTGATGCCGAGGCGGCTGTTCAGCTTCATGCGGCCCACGCGCGAGAGATCGTACCGGCTTGGATCAAAGAACAGAGACTCAAAAAGCGCACGCGCGGTCTCCACGGTCGGTGGCTCGCCAGGGCGCATCATGCGGTAGATCTCGACCTGTGCCTCTTCCTTGGACTGGACCATGTCAAGGCGCAGGGTTTCCGCAAGCCAAGGGCCGCGAACGGCGCTGTCGATCAACAGGCAGTCGAACTTCTTGACGCCGGCGCCTTCCAGCGCGGAGAGGGATTCCTCAGTCAGCTCCTGATTATGATCGATCAGGATCTCGCCGCCCTCGATCATGATCGGTTCGGCCGTGACCTCGCCAATGACCGCCTCGCGTGGCACGTCCAGCCACTTGACGCCGGCTTCGCTAAGGCGCTTGATGGCCAGGCGCGTGAACTTCTTGCCCTCGGCGAGGATGCGGCGTCCATCGACAACGATGTTCGTGGCCGCCCGGGTGCCAAGGAAGGTTTCCGGGTCGAACTTGACCTGAATACCCTTCTTCGTGAAGCGATAAGTGCGCCGCGCATAGAAGCGGTCGAGGATGTCCTGGGTACTCAGGCCCAGCGCCTTGAGCAGAATGCCGACCGGCATCTTGCGCCGGAGGTCGATGCGGAAATTGACCTTGTCCTTGGCATCGAACTCGAAGTCCAGCCAGGATCCGCGGTAGGGGATCAGGCGGGCATTGAACAGGTACTTGCCCGAGGCATGCGTCTTGCCTGCATCATGTCCGAAAAACACGCCCGGCGAGCGATGCATCTGCGAAACGATGACACGCTCGGTGCCATTGATGATGAACGAGCCATGCTCGGTCATCTGGGGGATTTCACCCATGTAAACGGACTGGTCGCGCACCTCGCGCACCTTGCGGCTGCGCTTTTCACCCTCGGTGTCAAAGATCTTCAGTCGCAGCTTGACCTTGATGGGCAGGGCATAGGTAAGATCCCGACGGCGGCACTCATCCAGATCATAGCGCGGAGGGCTATACTCCAGCCCCAGGAACTCCAGCTCAGCCGCTCCCCCATAGTCACGGATGGGAAAAATGCCCTGAAAGACATTGGCCAGGCGCGACTCGTTGATGTCCTCGCCCTTGCCCACAACCTCCTGGAAGGACTGCGTCTGCAACTGCAGGATGTTTGGCATGCTGATTGGAGATTTGATGGTGCCAAAGTTTTTGCGAATGCGTTTGGATGATGCGTGATTAGCCATGATGCCCTCAATCCTTGATTTTCAAATGTTCAAAGCGAAAAAGGCCAAACCCCGATGACCGAAGTCATCGGGGATTGACCGGACGAAACGTCTGCGTGCTCAAAAACGTCAAGCGTGTTTACTTGATCTCGACGGATGCGCCAGCCTCTTCCAGCTTCGTCTTCAGCTCTTCGGCCTCGTCCTTGGACACGCCTTCCTTGACGGCCTTCGGCGCGCTTTCGACGAGCTCCTTGGCCTCCTTCAGGCCAAGCCCCGTGATCTCGCGGACGGCCTTGATGACCTGAATCTTCTTGTCGCCGACGCTGGCCAGCACGACGTCAAACTCGGTCTTTTCCTCTGCAGCAGCCTCGCCGCCACCTGCCGCCGGAGCGGCTGCAACGGCAACCGGAGCCGCCGCGGATACGCCAAACTTGTCCTCGAGCGCGGAAACAAGCTCGGACAGTTCCAGCACCGTCATGTTTTCAATTGCTTCGATCAGTTCTTCTTTTGAAATTGCCATGGTAATAAGCTCCTCTTGCTTTGGTATTTATATGAAAGATTTATGCAGCCTGTTTCTGATCGCGAATGGCTGCCAGCGTCCGCACGAACGAAGCTGGAACTTCTGCCAGTACACGAACAAAACCGCTGATCGGCGATTGCATGCTGCCCAGCAACTTGGCCAGCAAGACCTCGCGTGGCGGAAGCTTGGCCAGAGCAATCACTCCGGCTGCGTCCATCATCTTGCCGTCGAGCACGCCACCCTTGATTTCCAGAGCCTTGTGCTCCTTGGCGAAATCAGCGATGGCCTTGGCCATTTCTACCGGATCATTGCCATACGCAATGGCAACCGGGCCGGTAAACAGCTCTTCTGCCGCCTTGAATCCGGTGCCCTCTGCGGCGCGGCGGGCCAAGGTGTTCTTGACCACCTGAAGCGACACATTCTGCTCGTGAAGGCGGCGGCGGAGCAGTCCCATCTCCGCAACCGTCAAGCCACGATATTGTGCCACAACACCGGCAGAGGACTCAGACCAGGCTGCATGCAGCTCTTCGACAATGCGCTGCTTGTCTTGTCTGTTCACTTCTACCCCCTTGCTTTCGACCCGTGCAAGTGAGCTTACACCCCATCTATGCAGGACGGTTGCCCGATTAAGCACGAAAACGTGCTCCTGCAGTCTTGGACGGATCGTCTTTCCGGCGGAAACCAGCAGGCTCATGGAGCTGTCGGTTGTCCGCCGAATCTATCGGCGCCTTGCGCCACGCCCGGGCACCGCGGCATTGATGCCTGCGGCGACCGGGTCATCTGGTCTACAGCGTGGTCTCGTCCACACGCACGCCAAGGCCCATGGTGCTCGAAACCGACATGCGCTGCATG
The DNA here is from genome assembly GCA_015488115.1 of Mariprofundaceae bacterium. GTDB lineage: Bacteria > Pseudomonadota > Zetaproteobacteria > Mariprofundales > Mariprofundaceae > J005. The sequence continues at coordinate 2,402 of WFOK01000069.1, read as the reverse complement.
TAGCGACCCTTGGCGGCCGCCGGCTTCATGCGGTTCAGCTCGGCGATGAGTGCGCGTATGTTTTCCACGATCTTCTCCTCGCTGAACGAACGGCGCCCAACCGGAGCGTGGATGACGCCCGCCTTGTCCACGCGCACCTCGATCTGTCCGGCCTTGATGGCCGAAACGGCCTTTTTCACATCCATGGTCACCGTTCCCAGCTTCGGATTGGGCATCAGACCGCGCGGTCCGAGGATGCGGCCAAGCCGACCCACCTGGGCCATCATGTCGGGCGTGGCCACGACACGATCAAAATCGAGGAACCCGTTCTGGACCTTTTCGACCAGGTCCTCGGCACCAACGATATCGGCCCCGGCCTCCTTGGCCTCCTCTGCCTTCGGCCCCTTGGCGAACACGGCCACGCGCACGGTCTTGCCCGTGCCGTGGGGAAGACTGATCGAGCCGCGAACCATCTGATCGGCATGACGCGGATCAACGCCCAGTTTGATGGCCACATCGATGGATTCGTCAAACTTGGCTGCAGGCTGGGCGAGCACGGCCTTCACGGCCTCTTCAATGGTCACGGGCTCGGCCGGAACATGCTCGGCGCAGGCCTTCAAGCGTTTCGTCAATTTTGCCATTGCCGCCTCCTTAACCTTCGACTTCCAGACCCATGGAGCGGGCCGTGCCTTCCACGATGCGCATGGCGGCATCAATGTCATAACAGTTCAGATCGGGCATCTTTGTCTCGGCGATTTCGCGGATCTGCTCGCGGGTCACCTTGCCCACCTTCTTCTTGTTGGGCTCTGCGCTCCCCTTGTCGATCTTGGCCGCCTTTTTCAGCAGCACGGCTGCCGGTGGCGTCTTGATGACGAAATCAAAGGAGCGGTCCTGATACACGGAAATGACCACGGGCAGGGGCATGCCCTTCTCCATCTCCTGTGTCCTTGCATTGAAGGCCTTGCAGAACTCCATGATGTTGACGCCAGCCTGACCTAGTGCGGGTCCGACCGGAGGCGCCGGATTCGCCGCTCCCGCAGGCACTTGCAGCTTGACGATCTTTTCAAGTTTCTTTGCCATTTCTTTCTTTCACTCCATCCGGCTCCCAGGAGAGCCGTTTTTCGCATGCCGGCCGACGCCGGCCATGCTCCCGCGCAATGCGGTAACCGTTGAACGGGTCAGCCCTTGGTCGTCTCCGTCAGCTTTTCTCCACCTGCACATAATCAAGCTCGACCGGCGTGGGGCGACCGAAGATCGAAACGCTGACCTTCAACTTGGCCTTGTCTTCCAACACCTCTTCCACGACACCGTTGAACGAGGCGAAGGGGCCATCGATGACGCGCACGGTATCGCCGACATCGAACATGACCTTCGGCTTCGGGTGCTCAATGCCTTCCTCGATCTGACGGCGCAAGGCCTCAACCTCGTGCGGAGGCATCGGTCGCGGCTTGTTGGCCGAGCCAAGGAAGCCGGCCACATGCGGGGTATCCTTGACCACGTGCCAAGTCTCGTCGTTCATCTCCATCTCGACAAGGATGTAGCCTGGAAAGAACTTGCGCTTGCTGGTCACCTTCTGCCCACCCTTGAGCTCGACCACTTCCTCCCGAGGCACGAGAATCTCGCCAAACTGGTCCTGCATGCCGCAACGGCGGATATTCTCCTCCAGGGCCTTGGCTACCTTGTCCTCGAAGCTCGAATGAACCTGAACCACATACCAACGCTTTGCCATCAGATCACCTTCTGCACGAGCCAGCTTAGAATCGAGTCGACCGCCCACAGGAACAATGCGACAAAGACGACCATGACCAGCACCATGATCGTCGCCTGAATGGTTTCCTTGCGGTCCGGCCAAGTCACCTTCTTGGCCTCGACCTTCACCTCCGCAATGAATTTCTGCATGTCCGACAATCGACTCATTCGCCACCTCGTCCGTTCATCCGCCAAAAATGGCAGGCCAGGAGGGACTCGAACCCCCAACCCCCGGTTTTGGAGACCGGTGCTCTACCAATTGAACTACTGGCCTATACCCTGCTGGTCATATCTACCTAGGAAATCTTTGTTTCCTTGTGCGGCGTATGCTTGCGGCAGAACCGGCAGTACTTTCGCAACACCAGCTTGTCGGTCGTCGTACGCTTGTTCTTGTTCGTCGTGTAGTTCCGACGCTTGCATTCCTCGCATGCCAAAGCCAACAAATCGCGCATGTCTTTCTTCTCCAGTGACGCCAAGGCGGCAGCGGAAAGAACCGCCACCGCCCCAGGCTGTTTCGTTGCTCTTACTCGATGATCTCGGTGACGACGCCTGCGCCGACGGTACGACCACCCTCGCGGATCGCGAAGCGCAACTCCTTGTCCATCGCGATCGGCGTGATCAGCTCAACCTCCATCGACACGTTGTCGCCAGGCATCACCATCTCCGTGCCCTCG
>WFOK01000068.1 GCA_015488115.1 Mariprofundaceae bacterium | reverse complement strand
CGGCAAATCGACGACCATGGTCAGCGTAATCTCGGATCTTCTCGGCAAGGGCAAGCGGCTGATCTCACTGGAGGATCCGGTTGAAACCGAGGTGCCTGGCGTGCTCCAGGTGCAGGTGCACAGCAAGATCGGCTTCACGTTTGCGCGCGCGCTGCGCAACCTGCTGCGGCATGATCCGGACATCATCATGGTTGGCGAGATTCGTGATGGAGAGACCGCGGAGGTGGCCATCGAGGCCGCTCTGACCGGTCATCTGCTGATTTCCTCGCTGCACACGAACACCGCTGCAGGGGCCTTCGACCGTCTCGTGAACATGGGCGTGGAGTCCTATCTGGTCGCGGCAACGGTCAAGGGGGTCATGGCCCAGCGTCTGTTGCCCAGGATGTGTGAGCAATGCAGGCGGCCGGTAACGGTCGAGGATGACCAGCGCGTGCTGCTTGAGCATGCGGGCGCAGACCCCGATGCCGAGTATTTCGAGGCTGCCGGTTGCGACCAGTGCCGCAACACCGGCATCGTGGGCCGGAAACTGGTTTATGAGCTGATTGCGGTCAATGAAGAGGTCTCGCACATGATCGTCGACGGGGCGCCGGAGCACACCATCAAGGAGGCGGCCATGAACAACGGCATGCGTCCACTCTCCCGGGTGGCCATCGATTATGCGCTGGCCGGCGAGGTCATGCTCAGGCATGTGATGCCGCTGCTCGTCGAGTAGCGGCCTCATGCTCGAGGATCCAGCGACCGATCTCCCTGTAGAGTTCGAGGTGATTGAAGCGCTCGCGTGACTTGAAGGGATTCAGCCAGAGGTTGCGCCCGATGAGTTCGAAGTGATCGGCCTCGAGCGTGCGGACATGCTCGCCCCAGCGGGCTGCGTTGATGGAAACCTGACTGTCGTTGTCCCCTTCGGCCTGCTGGATGATGCGACCGTAGCGACGCACCAGCCAGGGCTGCTCCTCGACGGGTCTGGCCGCACTGTAGGAACGGTAGATAATTCCGGCGTGGTCGGGCGTGCGGGCATTGAACAGCGCCACACGTCCCCGCGTGAGCACGCGCACGCCGGGAAAAAGCGCAAACGGAGACAGCGTGCGGCAGACATGATCGGCCGCCGAGGATCCGTGGTGCGGTGTGGCCAGCGTGGTCAGGCTGGCCACGCGTTGATGTCCGCCCAGGCGGGTGATGTAGGCACGGGCGTCCAGTCCGCCCATGGAATGGGCGATCAGGTGCAAGGGCCCCGTCTCATGAGCCAGTTGGCGGGCGAGTTGGCGTGAGCGCCGCTCGATGGTACCTGCCCAGGAGAGCCTGGGCACGAGCACGCGGAGGCCCATGGAAGCGAGCAATGGACGCACGCCATTGAAGTATTCCAGCCAGAGCAGCTTGCGGAAGCCGAACAGCCCGTGAATCAGGACGGCGGTTGGCCGCTCAGTCATTGTCCCTCGGATTCGAGAATTTCAGCAATGACAGTTGCGGTGATCGCATGTCTTGGATAGCCACCGGATAATTGCCCGAAAAGCAGGCGTCGCAATGCAGGTGCTGGGGCTTGCCGACGGCCCGGTACATGCCGGCAAAGGAGACGAAGGCCAGGGAGTCCGCACCGATGGCCTCGCACATTTCCTCGATGCTCATGCGGTTGGCCAGCAGCTTCTCCTTGTCCGGTGTATCCACACCGTAGAAGCAGGAATGCTTGGTCGGAGGGCTGGAGATGCGCATGTGGATTTCGCGCGCACCCGCCGATCGGACCATCTCCACGATCTTCCGGCTGGTCGTGCCGCGAACGATCGAGTCATCGACGAGGATGACCCGCTTGCCCTCGATCAGTCGCCGGTTGGGATTCAGCTTGAGCTTGACGCCGAAGTTGCGGATCGACTGTTTGGGCTCGATGAATGTGCGACCGACATAATGGTTGCGGATCAGTCCCATCTGGAACGGAATGCCCGAGGCCTCGGCATAGCCCATGGCGGGAGGCACGCCGGAATCCGGTACAGGAACGACCACATCGGCATCGGCCGGCGCCTCGCGTGCAAGCTCGACGCCGATGCGGTAGCGCGCCTCATAGACGTTCACGCCCTCCAGCGTGGAGTCCGGGCGCGCGAAGTACACGTACTCGAAGACGCAGAATTTCGCTTCGCGGTCGCTCAGGGGAAAGAGGCTCTGGACGCCGTGCTCATCGATGATGACCATTTCACCGGGCTCGATGTCGCGCACGTACTGGGCGCCGATGAGGTCGAAGGCACAAGTTTCGCTGGCCAGCACCCAGCTTTCCCCCAGCCGGCCGAGCACGAGCGGCCGGATGCCGTTGCGGTCGCGCAGGCCGACGAGCCTGTTTTCCACCAGGATGAGCAGGGAGAAGCCGCCGGCGATTTGACGCACGGCGCTGGTGATGCGCTTCTCCATCGTGGGCTCGCCGCTTTTCGCGATCAGGTGCATGACGACTTCGGTGTCCGAGGTCGTGTGGAAGATGGAGCCGCGCTTTTCCAGTTCGAGCCGCAGCTGCTGCGCGTTGACAATGTTGCCGTTATGGCAGAGCGCCAAGCCTCCATGGGCATATTCGAAGGCGAAGGGCTGACAGTTGCGCAGCCCGCTCTCTCCGCTGGTCGAGTAACGGACATGGCCGATACTGCTGTGTCCCTTCAGGCTGCTGATGCTGCGCTTGTCAAAGATGTCGGCGACAAGGCCCATGCCGCGATGCGTGTAGAAGTTCTTGCCGTCGGTGGAAACGATGCCCGCCGACTCTTGGCCACGGTGCTGCTGGGAGTATAGCCCCAGATAGGTCAGGTTGGCGGCCTCGGGGTGGTTGAATACGCCAAAGACGCCGCATTCGTCGTGAAAATGGTCTGCTGCTTCCTGTTCAAACATCGCCGCCTCAGTGCATGTTTCTTTCAATGATGGCGCTGAGCGCCATGCGTTCATCCGTCGCGGGGGGCTTCACGGCATGCCGGTCGCCGGCATGCTTGCGGGACAACGGGCAATTCTCGGGCAGCGTCTGCCCGAGCAGCTCTCCCAGCTTCATGGCGTACGGGGCCAGTATGCTTTCCTTCAGCCATGGTTTGTCCAGTTTTCCGTACGAAGAGTAGATCAGGGCCATGATGGCAACCAGCAGCAGGCCTCTGGCCAGGCCGAACATGAGCCCCAGTCCGCGGTCGGTGCCGGAGATCTCGGCCATGTCCATGAGCTTGCCCAGCGAGGCGCCGAGCAGTCCCGTGAAGATCAAGGCGATGATGAACACCAGCGTGAAGCCCAGGATGTCCGCGATACCCCTGTTGGCAACCCAGGTGCTGAGAAACTTGCCGGCGGAGCCGGTCAGCTGTTGGGCGATCAAGAACGAGGCCACGAGACCGAGCAGCGAAATGGCCTCGCGAATGAATCCACGATAAAACGCGAAAACCATGGAAATGCCCACGAGCGCCATCAGTGCATAGTCCAGAAAATTGAAGCCAGATTCCATGCCTGCTCCCATGTGTCAGTCGCTGAACCCGGCCCGTGTCGCCTCGGACAGATGGCGGACGGCAGTCAGCCGGAGCGATGCCTGGGCAGGTGTGGTTAGCCTAGTCGATGCAAGTCCTTTGTGAAGCCTTTCCTCATTGTCCTTGGGAATCACCAGATGGTGAAAGCCCATGCCCAGGGCCTCGTTGGCCCGGGTCTCGGGCTGGCCGACCGGGCGCACCTCACCGGTCAGCCCGACCTCGCCGAAAACGGCGAGATCCGCCGGATACGGTCGGTCGCGGTAGGCGGAGACCATGGCCATCAGGATGGCGAGATCGGCTGCGGGCTCGCGGATGCGGGCGCCCCCGGCGACATTGACATACACGTCATGGCGCGTCAGTGGAAGGCCCATGCGCCGTTCCAGCACGGCCGTGAGCATGGCTACCCGGGCGCTGTCCAGGCCCACGGCCGTCCGCTTGGGGGTGGCATACACCGTGGGCGCAATCAGGGCCTGGATCTCGACGAGCATCGGGCGCGTGCCCTCCAGACAGGCAAGCACGACCGAGCCCGGTGTGTCCTTGATGCGCTCGGCAAGGAACAGGCGGGATGCATCGCGGATGCCCATCAGTCCACTGTCGGTCATTTCGAAGACGCCGATTTCACCTGCTGGTCCGAAGCGGTTCTTGACCGCGCGCAGGATGCGATGGGCATGGCCCTTGTCGCCCTCGAAATAGAGCACGGTGTCCACCATGTGCTCGAGCACCCTTGGTCCGGCCAGGGTCCCCTCCTTGGTCACGTGGCCGACGAGAATCAGTGCGAACCCTTGCTGTTTGGCCTGCTGGATCAGCGCGGCCGAACAGTCGCGCACCTGCGAGACCGTGCCGGGAGCACTGCTCAGACGCGAGCTGACCATGGTCTGGATCGAGTCGATGATGACCACGGCCGGTCGCTGATCGGCCAGCGTGGCCAGAATGGCCTCCAGCTCGCAGGCGGCAAGCAGCCGCAATTGCTCGTTTGCGGCACCAATGCGTTCTCCACGCAGCCGAACCTGTTGTAGCGACTCCTCGCCGGTGATGTAGAGCGTGTCATGGCTTTCGGCCAGCCTGGCTGCCGCCTGCAGCAGCAGCGTCGACTTGCCGATACCCGGATCGCCGCCGATCAGCACGGCCGAATCTCGCACGAGCCCCCCACCGAGCACGCGGTCAAGTTCTTCGATGCCCGTGCGCAGTCGGGCCTCCCGGCTCGTGGCGATTTCGGTGATGGGCCTTGTGGGCAATGGGCGTGCCTTGCCGCTACGTTGTCCCGTTTCCTGAATGAACTGTTCCTCAATCGTGTTCCATTCGCCGCAGTCGGGGCACCGGCCCATCCATTTTCGGTGTTCGGCGCCGCAGCCTTGGCAGACAAAAAGGGGTTTGGCCATGGGCGTAGCCTAGAGTCGCGCGGACCAAAACCGAAGGGTGAAATGTGAGCCCGATAAAAAAACTTCCCGGCGCAATATGGCCGGGAAGCCGCTGCACACATGGGAAGAGGGGGAGGGAGTGTGCAGCCGGGATCAAATGCCATCCGAATTGATGTAGCAACAATGCATCATTATGGCTCCGGTGTCAATGCTCGGATGCATTTCGCGTCCGCTTCGCCTAGCCTTGGCTCATGAACATGCGCGTTATTGTCGGCCTCGTGTTCGGATGGATCGGCCTCGCCTGCCCGGCCTGGGCCGGCGTGAGCTATGTGCATGGCAAGGTCAGCCTGCAGGCCGATGGAGAGCCTTTGATGCAATTGCTGGACGAGCTAGGGCGTCAGGCCGGCTTCAAGGTCGTCGTCTATGGCAAGGCCGAGCTACCCATGATCCGTGACCGGTTTGAGGGCTATCCACTGCGCAAGGCCTTGCAGCGCCTGCTGGGAAGATCGATCAACCACTCCTGGGTCTGGTCCTCTCCGGATCAGCTTGAATCCATCGTGATCCTTACGCCAGGCAAGGGCAGTCGCGTGCTGGGGCAGGCCGATCGAGCCGCCCAGGATGTTGCCCCGTCTCCTGCAGCGCCTCAGCTCGCCGTGGGCAACGATCCGGTCCTGGATGAGCTTGAGCGCCTCGCCTCGCTCGATGCCGATCAGGCCAAGCCCAAGGACTTCGCGCGGCTGCTGGATGCCTTGCAATCAGGAAACCGGACGCGACAGGAGCTGGCCCTGGAGGCCATAGCCAACATCGGGGTTGAACCCCCGCTGAACATGTCTGTGCTGCGCAGCTTTGCCCAACAGGCCGCGGATCCCGACCTTCAGGCCCAGGCCCTTGATGTGCTGATGCTTTATGATGATCCGGGGCCATTGCGTTCGCTGTTGCAGGCCATTGCATCGGATCCGAACCAGGCCAATGCCGGCTTGGCCCGGGAATACCTGGACCAGCTTGATGCGGAGATGAACCCGGACGGCTGAAGGGCGGTCGCGCAAAGTGACTTGCAAGCCTCGGGCTCGGTCCTTATGATTCGCGCCGTTGGGGCCGTTAGCTCAGTTGGTAGAGCAGCTGACTCTTAATCAGCGGGTCCAAGGTTCGAGCCCTTGACGGCCCACCATATTATAGGAACGGGGGAGTAAGGTACGCCTTGCTCCCTTTTTTGCATGGCCGTGTGCAATGCGAGGGTGGCGGAATTGGCAGACGCGCTGGATTTAGGTTCCAGTACCTTTCGGTGTGGGGGTTCGACTCCCCCCCCTCGTACCATGAAAGCATCGGTGCGCCCGCCGTCATGCAGCATGCTTACTAGTCTTTGGAGGATTCCGTCATGATTGAAACAAAGGTAACGCCCTTGGGTCCCAATGAGCACCGGCTTGATGTGACCATCGAGCAGGATGAGTATGACAGGCTGTATGACCAGCAGGCAGCCAAGCTCGCTGCGCAGGTTCGCCTGCCCGGGTTCAGGCCGGGCAAGGCCCCGATGGCCGTTGTGCGCAAGCAGTTTGGCTCCAAGATTCATGATGAAACCGTCAGCGAGCTTTTGCAGCAACACTATGCGGACATCATCGAGCGCTCCGGTCTTGAGCCGGCGGTCCAGCCCGAGCTTGAGGCGCCGCGGCTCGTGGCCGGGGAAGGGCTCAAGTTCAGCATGAAGATCGCGACCTGGCCCGAGGTCGAGCTTGGCGATCTTGGCGGACTTTCCTTCACGCGCACGGAGGTGGTCGTCGAGACGTCCGATATCGAGGCCGTCATCGAGCGCCTGATGAAGTCGCAGGTGCGCTTTGAGGAAGATGAACAGCGTCACGCCCAGGAGGGCGATCAGGTGCACATCGATTTCGTCGGTTTTGTCGATGGCGAGCCTTTTGAGGGCGGCCGTGGCGAGGATGTGGCGCTGGTGCTCGGCGAGGGGCGTTTCATCCCAGGCTTTGAAGAGCAGCTCATCGGTTGCAAGGCCGGGGATGAGCTTCAGCTGGAGGTCACGTTCCCCGAGGATTACCAGTCCCGGCAACTGGCGGGTAAGCCGGCCAGCTTCCAGGTGAAGGTGCGCTCGGTCGCCAGAGCCGTCCATCCCGAAAATGAGGATGAGCTTGCCCAGATGCTTGGCTTCGAGCATGCAGCGGCCTTGAGAGAAGACGTGGAACGACGACTGACGGAGGAGGCGCGGCAGGCCTCCCGTGATGCGACATTCGAGGCGGCACTGGATGCCTTGCTTGCTGCCCATGACGTGGAGCTGCCGGAGATGCTGGTGGCCGAGGATATGCGGGAAACCATGGGACGCATCGTGCAAAACATGAAGCGACAGGGCGTGGAGGTCACGCCGGAACAGTTGCGGGACCCGGAGTTCCGGCAAGAGGTCCGTCGGCGCTCCGAGCGGGGGTTGAAGCTGTCCGTGCTGCTGCAGGCTGTGCGCAGGCAGGCTGGTATCGAGGTTGAAGATGCCGAGATCGATGCCGAGATCGACCGCCAGTCCCTGCGCTATCCGGAGGAGCAGCGTGATCAATTCCGGCAGTGGATCAAGGGGCAGCGCGAGCAGATCGACGCGATTCGCGCGCAGTTGCTAGAGGCCAAGTGTATCGAGTATATTGTTGCACAGGCGAACACGAGCGTGCAGGAGAAGACCCTGTCCGCTTGGCAGGAGGAGAACGCCGGCGGCCAGGCCTAACGCTGCCTGCCGAACACGCACACACATTGAGGAGTGACTATGAATCTGGTACCGATCGTCGTGGAGCAGACCGCCCGGGGTGAGCGCTCGTATGATATCTATTCCCGTCTGCTCAAGGAGCGGGTCGTGTTTCTCAACGGGCCCGTGGACGATCATGTGGCCAATCTGATCATTGCCCAGCTTTTGTTCCTGGAGTCCGAGGATCCGGACAAGGACATCTTCCTTTACATCAACAGTCCGGGAGGGCTGGTCACGGCAGGGTTGGCCATCTATGACACAATGCAGTACATCCGCTGCGATGTCTCCACGCTGTGCATCGGTCAGGCTGCAAGCATGGGCGCTCATCTGCTGGCTTCGGGCGCTCCTGGCAAGCGTTATGCCTTGCCGAATGCCCGCATCATGATTCACCAGCCTTTGGGTGGCTTCCAGGGGCAGGCAACGGACATCGAGATCCATGCGCGCGAGATTCTCAAGCTCAAGGCGCGGCTGAACGAGATGCTGGCCAGGCATACCGGCCAGCCACTCGAGCGCATCAGCGAGGATGTCGAGCGGGATTATTTCTTGACCGCCGAGGAAGCGCGCGAGTACGGTTTGGTCGATCATGTGCTCGTCTCCCGCGAGGGCGCGGGCAAGGCCGGAGGTAGCGATGGCTAAACAGGGTGGCCGGGGCGAGAACACGCTGTATTGCTCGTTCTGCGGCAAGTCACAGCATGATGTCAAGAAACTGATTGCCGGCCCGACCGTGTTCATCTGCGATGAATGCGTGGAATTGTGCAACGAGATCATCCAGGAAGAGCTGAGTGAAAAGAAGGACGAGCGCGCCAAGGGCAAGGATCTGCCGAGGCCATCGGAGATCAAGCGCTTCCTTGATGAATACGTGATCGGACAGGAAGCGGCCAAGCGCCTGCTGTCCGTGGCCGTGTACAATCACTACAAGCGCATCGCGCACAATGAGAAGAGCGATGTCGAGATCGCGAAGAGCAATGTGTTGCTGCTGGGGCCGACGGGATCGGGCAAGACGCTGTTGGCGCAAACCCTGGCCAAGGTCTTCGATGTGCCGTTCGTGATGGCCGATGCGACGACCCTGACCGAGGCTGGTTATGTGGGTGAGGATGTGGAAAACATCATCCTCAAGCTGTTGCAGGTGGCCGACCACGATGTCGAGAAGGCGCAGCGCGGCATCGTCTATATCGACGAGATCGACAAGCTCTCGCGCAAGTCCGAGTCCCCGTCCATCACACGGGATGTGTCGGGTGAAGGGGTGCAGCAGGCGCTCTTGAAACTCATCGAGGGCACCGTGGCCAGCGTGCCGCCACAGGGAGGGCGCAAGCATCCACAGCAGGAGTTTCTGCAGGTTGATACGACCAACATCCTGTTCATCATGGGCGGAGCCTTCGACGGGCTGGACAAGATCATCGAGGCGCGCAAGCAGAAGCGCGCGATGGGATTTGGTGCGGACATCAAGTCCCGGGAGGAGCGCGAGCAGAGCGGTCTGCTCAGGGAGGTCGAGCCGGACGATCTGATCCGTTACGGCCTGATCCCCGAACTCGTCGGGCGCATTCCGGCCATTGCGACACTGGACCCACTGGACAAGCAGGCCTTGCTGCAGATTCTGACCAAGCCGAAGAACGCGCTGGTCAAGCAGTACCAGGCCCTGCTGGCCTATGACGGCGTCGAGCTGCAGTTCACCGATGATGCCCTGGAGGCCATCGCAGAGAAGGCCATCCAGCGCAAGACCGGCGCGCGCGGGCTTCGCGCGATCATGGAGTCCGTCATGCTGGACATCATGTATGAGCTGCCGACCATGGAGCATGTGCGCACCTGCCTGATCAATCGCGATGTTGTCGAGCACGGCGCCAAGCCCGTGCTGGTCTTCGACGAGGAGCATGCCGTCAAGGCCGGCGGCTGAAAGACCGCGCATTCCGTGACTCACAAGGAGCATCCATTGGCTGAATGGGAACTTGAACAACAGGGCGTGCTGCCCGTGTTGCCGCTGCGGGACATCGTTGTCTTTCCGCACATGATCGTGCCGCTTTTTGTCGGGCGCGAGAAATCCGTGCGTGCCCTGGAGGAGGCCATGCAGGGAGGGAAGACCGCCCTGCTGGTCACCCAGAGGGAGGCATCCGTCGACCAGCCGGGCGCGGAGGATCTTTTCGCCGTTGGTTGCGTGGGCACGATCCTGCAGCTGCTCAAGCTGCCCGACGGCACGATCAAGGTGCTCATCGAGGGCGGCGCGCGTGCCGAGGTTGAGGCCTTCGTGGCCGACGAGCCCTATCTGATGGCCCGTTATCGTCTGCTGGACGAGCGGGCGGAGGATGCCGACGAACTGGATGTGATCATGCGCTCGGTCGTGCAGAAGTTCGAGGCCTATGCCAAGCTGAACCCCAAGCTGCCGCCCGAGGTCATGGTTTCGGTGGCCGCCATCGAGGATGCGACCAAGCTGGCCGATACGATCGCCTCGCATCTGAATTTGTCGGTGGCCGACAAGCAGGCGCTGCTTGAGATGCCGGGCTCGATTGCCCGTCTCGAGCAGTTGTATGCGCACATGGAGAACGAGATCGAGCTGCTGCAGGTCGACAAGCGCATTCGCTCCCGCGTCAAGCGGCAGATGGAGAAGAGTCAGCGCGAGTATTACCTGAACGAGCAGTTGAAGGCCATCCAGAAGGAGCTCGGCGAGGATGATGTCGAGGGAGAACTGGAGGCGCTGAGCGAGAAGATCGAGCGGGCGGGCCTGAGCCGGGAGGCCAGGGAAAAGGCCAGGACCGAACTCAAGCGATTGAGAATGATGCCGGCCATGAGCGCCGAGGCCACCGTGGTGCGCACCTATCTCGAGTGGCTGACCGAGCTTCCGTGGAAGCGTCGCAGCAGGCTGTGCCGCGATCTCAGCCGGGCCGAGCGGATACTGGAGGCCGATCACTACGGACTGGAGAAGATCAAGGAGCGCATCCTCGAGCATCTGGCCGTGCTGCGGCTGGTGCGCAAGATGAAGGGGCAGATCCTGTGCCTCGTCGGCCCTCCGGGCGTGGGCAAGACCTCGTTGGCCCGGTCCATTGCGCGCGCAAGCAACCGGAAGTTCGTGCGCATCAGCCTCGGCGGCATGCGCGACGAGGCTGAAATTCGCGGTCACCGGCGGACCTACATCGGATCGATGCCAGGCAAGATCATTCAGGCCATGAGAAAGGCGGGCACGAGGAATCCGCTGATCCTGCTCGATGAGATCGACAAGCTGGGCGCCGATTTTCGCGGCGACCCCTCCTCGGCCTTGCTGGAGGTGCTCGATCCAGAGCAGAACGCTGCCTTCAACGATCATTACCTGGAAGTGGATTACGATCTTTCCGAGGTGTTGTTCATTGCGACGGCGAACAGCATGAACATTCCGGCGCCGTTGATGGACCGCATGGAGGTCATCCGGCTTTCGGGCTATACCGAGCATGAGAAGCTGGCTATTGCACGCCGCTACCTGCTGCCGGATCAACTGCGCGAGCATGGACTGGATGCGGACATGCTGGACCTCGATGACGAGGCCCTGCTGCGCATCATCCGCCTGTACACGAGAGAGGCCGGGGTTCGCGGGCTCAACCGTCAGATCGCCCGCATCTGCCGCAGGCTGGCCCTGGAGCGCGTGACAGGCAGGACGCTCGCGCCGGTTCGCCTGGGCGGTGAGGATGTCGAACGCTATCTCGGCGTGCCCCGTCACCGTTTCGGCATTGCCGAGCAGGAGGATCAGGTCGGTGTCGTGACGGGCCTGGCGTGGACCGAGTCCGGAGGGGATCTGCTGCAGATTGAAACGGCCCTGATGCCGGGCAAGGGCAAGCTGACCATCACCGGCCAGCTTGGCGACGTCATGCAGGAGTCGGTTCAGGCGGCACTGACTTATGTGCGCTCACGGGCATCCCGGCTCGGTCTGAAGGATGACTTTCATCAGAAGGTCGATATCCACGTGCATGTTCCCGAGGGCGCGATCCCGAAGGACGGACCCTCGGCCGGCCTGGCCATGGCCACGTCGATGGTATCTGCCCTGACCGGTATCCCGGTGCGCCGCAGCGTGTGCATGACCGGTGAGATCACGCTGCGCGGCAAGGCGCTGCCGATCGGCGGCCTCAAGGAAAAGCTGCTGGCCGCCCAGCGCGGCGGGTTGACCGACGTGCTCATCCCGAAGGAGAACGAGAGGGACCTGAAGGACATCGATGCGGATGTGCTGGAAGGCCTTGCCATTCATGTGGTTGAGCATATGGATGAGGTGCTTGAGTATGCCTTGACTCGTCTGCCGCAGGGCGTAAGGATGCCCGACGGGTTTGTTGCTGATCCGGTGTTGGACATCCACCGAGGCGATTCACCGGCGACAGCGCACTGAAAAATTGGTTGACACAGGATGGGGAGGGCTACCTATAGTTCGTTTCCATCTGAACACTGGGAGGAACGATGAACAAGGCAGATCTGGTTAATCACGTTGCAGAAGAAGCGGGCCTGACCAAGGCACAGGCGGGAGCGGCCGTTGAGGCCGTGCTGAGCGGCATCACGAATGCGCTGGCCGGTGGGGATTCGGTGTCCATCGTTGGATTTGGCACGTTTTCCGTGGCCGAGCGCGGTCCGCGCACGGCGCGCAACCCCCGCACGGGCGAGACGATCGAGGTTCCTGCATCGAAGGCGCCGAAGTTCAAGGCCGGCAAGGCATTGAAAGACGCCGTCAAGTAAACGGTTGTATATTCCGGACGCGCGGCTATAGTTCGCGCGTCGTTCAGAACAGGGGTCTTCAGGACCGGGACCCTTGCTTTTTCAAGGGCGAATAGCTCAGCTGGGAGAGCAACGGTCTTACAAACCGTAGGTCACAGGTTCGATCCCTGTTTCGCCCACCATGGAGCGGTAGTTCAGTTGGTTAGAATGCCGGCCTGTCACGCCGGAGGTCGCGGGTTCGAGTCCCGTCCGCTCCGCCACTTGATCATGTCTG
>WFOK01000067.1 GCA_015488115.1 Mariprofundaceae bacterium | reverse complement strand
CGCCCGGCATCACGCTCGAACATTTCGACATAGGCCAGCAAATGGTGCCCCAGTGTCACCGGCTGAGCGGTCTGCAGATGGGTAAAGCCCGGCATGATGGTTTCGGCATGTTCCTCGGCCAGGTCGACGAGCACCCGTTCAAGCCGCCGCAGGGCTGCAAGCAGCGCATCCGTGCGCCGGCGCAGATACAGCCGCACGTCGGTGGCCACCTGGTCGTTGCGGCTGCGCGCGGTATGCAATCTCTTGCCCGCATCGCCGATCTTCTCGGTCAGGCGTGCCTCGATGTTCATGTGCACATCCTCGAGTGCCACGGAAAACTCGAATTCGCCGCGCTCGATCTCCTGCCGGATCTCATCAAGGCCGCGCTCGATGGCAGCCAGATCGTCCTGGCTCAGGATGCCACAGCGCGCCAGCATCCGCGCATGGGCCTTCGACCCCTCGATATCCTCGGCGTACATGCGCGCATCCACATCGACCGAAGCATTGAACGCCTCAACCATCGCATCGGTGGCCTCCGAAAACCGGCCGCCCCAAAGCTTGTCCTTGGCCATGCCTAAACCTCCTGCTGCACGGGCTTGCCCGCCTCGAAATGCTCCGTGAACACCGGTGGCTCGATCGTCAACGGCAATGCCGCCTCAAAAGCGGCCACGCGGGCCGGATCGCCTCGCGTCTCCGGATGCTTGGCGATCAGGAACGAACAGATGTCGCAATACTCCTCGACAGACAAATCAAACGTGCCGATGCGCCGGGCAAGCGTGATGATCTCCTCCTTGTCCAGCGCAATCAACGGCGACAGCAGCGGCAACGGCGCCGCATCGTAGATCGCCCGGATGTTCGCCAGAGTCTGGCTTGCGACCTGTCCGAGCGAATCACCGGTCACCAGTGCCTGAGCCCGCTCACGCCGCGCAATGGACGCGGCCGAGCGGATCATCTGGCGCTTGTAGATGATCATCCGGTAATCCGCCGGCACCTGGGCGATCGCATGGCGTTGGAACGCCTCCAGGTCGACGCGGTGCAAGGCCACGCGCCCCTGATAGCACGACAATTGTGCCGCCAGGGCGCGAATTTTCGCGAAATCCCGGTTGATCGTGCTGTTGTAGCAATGCACGAGCGAGACGCGCATGCCCCGCTTCATCATCATGTAGGCAGCCACGGGCGAATCGATACCGCCCGAGAAGAGCACAATGCCATGACCCGAGGAGCCGACCGGCAAGCCGCCAATACCGCGCCGCTTGCGCGTATAGACAAAGGCCGCATCGCGGCCGATCTCGACATGCACCTCGATCTCCGGATCGTCCAGGCAGACGCGCAGGCCGAGCTGCGCCTTCAGATAGCCGCCGACCTCGAAATTCAGCTCGGGCGAGGTCAAAGGAAAGCCCTTGTTGCCGCGCCGGGCCGACACCCGGAACGGCCGCCCCGCGACATCATCGCCATATTCGACGCGCACGGCCTCGGCCGCCGCCTGCTGGATCACCGGCAGATCCAGCTCCGCCTCATGCACCAGCGAAAAGTTCCGGATGCCCGGAATCAGCGCAAGGCGCTCCAGCAGTGACGCGGAAGCCTCGTCGACATCGGCCAGCATGCGTCCGTGTTCGCGCCGGAGCTGCCGCAAGTGCGGCGCCAGCGCGCGCCGCAGGTTGCGCGCCATCTGCCGCTCGAAGCTGGCGCGATTTTTTCCCTTGAGCGAAAGTTCACCGAAATGAAAAAGGATTTTGGGCATGCGGCGCAGGCTAGCCCACCTTTTTCCGCAGGGCACGCACTGAAATCGCGCCTGCTCATCTCAGGAAGGCCAACGCTCCGGACGCAAGCGGGGGATGCGGCAACCAGACCCAGACGAGAAGCAGCGCCAGGTACAGTGCCGCATAGCCCCGCCATTCGTGCGGATTGAACACGGTCAGCGCGCTGCCGAACGAAGCCTTCAGGCGATGGCCGGCCAGGTTCACGCTGTAAATCTCGTCCAGCACCAGATGCAGCAGATAGCCGCCACTGACAAACGCGGCCGCAAGCCAGGACAGCATGTAGGACCAATGAAGCACGCCCAGGGCCAGCGAGGCCGTCCCAAGCCCGCAAAGCAGCGCGGCAGGCACCGAATGGAACAAGCCCCTGTGCACGGTCAGCCGGGCAAATGCGGGATAGACGACATGGCGCATGAACACCGCGGCAAGCACGGCCCAGCCGAGCAGCCAGCCAAGCGGCTGCCGATCAAGAAACAGAAACACGATGGCGGCTGCCATTGCAAATCCGAGCAGGCCGAAAACCATGCGCACCGAAATCGAATGATCCGAGTCCACGTCCGGCAGCACGCCGGCGACCGTGCCAAGCCCGATCAGCATCGCAGCCTCGCCGTGATCGACCAGGCCCTGCTGGGCGCAGGCACCTGCGGCGGCCAGCGACAAGGCGCCGGCAGACCCGATATGAACGCTGAAGTTCGCCATGGTCGCCTCCTGCAAGCGGATGTTCCGAGTTTGCCGGCCCTGGCGCCGGATGAACGTGAGCCCGATCACGCTTTCCGTACTCATGACCAGTCACCGAACCCCCATGGCTGCTGCGGAGGGCAAAAGGGTCTGGCCTTGGCGCTTGCATCCGATCTCGACCGTTCGGCATCGCCCCAGAGGCGCTGGTTGCTGCAACCGCTGGCCTAATTGGACAGCGCCCGCTCCCTGGCGAAGCGTCGCAGCAACATTGCCGTCGTCATTCCCCAAACCGCATTGAACGCAAGCACGAACAGCGGCGTCAACGTGCCAAGATCCATCCCCAGCACACCCTTGTGGGCGATCAGCGGAAACACGACGAACCATTGCACGGCTGTGGGCGCAAGACTGAGCCCCGCGCCCAGCATCAACGGCCGGGCATTGGACCACGGCAACAGGAAAAGCCAGCCCCACAAGCCGCCCCACACGATCCGCGGATACAACCAGGCGGGGGTCAGGGCCGGCTCGATATCCACGTCCAACGCGGCAGTCAGACCGGCAACGCCGCAAAACCAGACCACGATACTGTTGACCAGGCCGCCGGCGCAGCCGGCCGCGAAGCAGAGGGCGATGCCGGTCCAGGAAAGCCGGCCGTCACCAGATTTCATGTCCGCGTGCCGTTGTCGGTCTGCTCCTCGGACGGCGAGTACCGGCGAATCCGTTCCAGCAAGTGATCGATCCATTCCCGGAAGCGCCGCATACCCTCGCGAAAGTCGTCAAAGTCCCGTGCGGACAGGACGCCATCGTGATTGCGATCCAGCGCATCGAACCCCCTGCGCAGAACCGGCTCGAAATCCTTCAGCATCTTTCCAGAAGTCCGGCCGGTCGCTTCCATGAGCTCTTCAAACGTGATCCGGCCATCACCATCGAGATCGTAGCTGTCTCGGGGTGATGGTCCGGCGGCCTGGGATGCGCCGCTTCCGGCAAACAGCAGAAGCACAAGCATCCACGCCTTGCCGGGGTTCATGATCGCGCGGGCCGAAACGCTCAAAGGGCTACTTGATGCGGGAAAGAACGTCGTGCCCCAGGCGCTGATGCCAGATCACGGCGCCCACGTGAACGACAAGGTAAAGCATGACCATGAGCCCCATGAATTCATGCGCCTCCATGATCAGATGCACGCCCTCGCTGATCTCCCCGTGCTCGCCCATGCCGACAAAAATCGCAAAACCTGTCAGCCCCTGGAACAACACCGCAAGCAGGCCGAGGCCATGGACCGTCGAAGCCAGGGCATGCGCCTCATCCGGTGAAGGAAGCCCATTCCTGAACCACTCGCTGAAATGATGCATCTCCGCGGCGATGCGCTTGCTTCCCTGCGTTGTGGTCCAGGGAAACAGCGCATGCAAGGAACTGTTGCCCTTGGAGACAAGGCTGTAGAGCAGATGCAGGATCACCAGAACCGCGGCGGCCATGCCCACCCATTCATGAAACTCGAACATCTGAAGCTCGAACGCCTCCCGCTCCACGCCGGGCTTGGGGTGTTCCATGACAAAGCTGAGCAACACCTGGATGACAACCGTCAGTGCGATGCCCTTGTGCAACAATCGCGTGGGCAAGTCGTAATAGGGTTTCTGGTTCATGCTTCGCTTCCTCCTCCTGCTGCTCCGGAATATCAGCCGAGCTTGCGCCCGGCAAAGGCCTCCATGCGAAGGCGCAACGCATTGAGCCGAATGAAGCCCTCGGCATCACGCTGGTCATAGGCGCCCTGGTCATCCTCGAACGTGCACAGGCGCTCGTCGAACAGCGAATCATCCGAGCGTCGGCCGACAACGAACACATTGCCCTTGTAGAGCTTCAGGCGCACCTCGCCATTGACCACGGCCTGCGAGGCATCGATCATCTGCTGAAGCATCTTGCGCTCGGGCGCGAACCAGTACCCGTTGTAAACCAGCTTCGCATACCGCGGCATCAGCTCATCCTTCAGGTGCGCCACCTCGCGATCCAGCGTGATCGACTCGATGGCCCGATGCGCCTTGAGCATGATCGTACCGCCAGGCGTCTCGTAACAGCCGCGGGACTTCATGCCAACATAACGATTCTCGACAATATCGATGCGCCCGATGCCATGCTTGCCGCCCAGGCGGTTCAGCTCCATCAGCACCTTCGCAGCGGACATCTCAACGCCATTGATGGCGACCACATCGCCGCCGCGGAAACGCAGCTCCACATATTCCGGCTGATCCGGAGCCTTCTCCGGGGAAACGGTCCAGCGCCACATGCTTTCGGGCGGCTCATGCCAGGGGTCCTCCAGATCGTAGCCCTCGTAAGAGATATGCAACAGATTTGCATCCATCGAATACGGCGACTTCGATCCTTCCCTTTTCCGCTCAATGGGAATGCCATGCCGCTCGGCAAAGCGGAGCATGTCCTCGCGCCCCTTCATGTCCCACTCTCGCCAGGGGGCAATGACCCGGATATCGGGCTTCAAGGCATAGAAACCAAGCTCGAAACGCACCTGATCATTGCCCTTGCCCGTCGCCCCATGGGACACGGCATCCGCCCCTTCAAGCTCGGCAATCTCGATCATGCGCTTGGCGATCAACGGCCTCGCAATCGAGGTGCCAAGCAGATACTCGCCCTCGTAAACGGCATTGGCCCGAAACATCGGGAACACGTAATCGCGAACGAATTCCTCGCGCAAATCCTCAATATGGATCGAGCTCACACCACAGGCCCGGGCCTTGGCGCGGGCATCCTCGACCTCCTCCCCCTGCCCGAGATCGGCCGTAAAGGTCACGACCTCGCAATCGTAGGTCTCCTGGAGCCATTTCAGAATGATCGAGGTGTCCAGCCCTCCGGAATAGGCCAGCACGGCTTTTTTAACGTCCGACATACACCATCTCCAGCTTCGAATTGGGCCGCACGGAGCGGATCCGCTCAATCCTACACACAGGGACGACCACAAACCACAGCGACGTTGATTCAAACAAGGGTTCGGTTGTCACGGCATTCGCACATCCATGTGCACCATGTGCAAGCGATGCGCATTGGAGCAGACCAGAATGGCTAGCGCCGAAGATGGATGACAACCTCCTTGTTTCCGGGTCCGGCTGGAACCACGGCTTCTTCAAACCGTGGCCTTGTCCGCGGACGATACCCGTTCGCAAAGCCGACGGGCTCTGACGGCCCCGGCCACGGAAACCAGTGCATGTCCAGCTTTCCATTGCCGTTCAGATCCTGGAATGCCTCAAGTGCAACCGCAGTTCCACGCATATCCTTCGATATCGGCAACGAACAGCTCTCGCTGGTTCGCCCATGCGGATGCAAATGCAATGTACGCAGGGCCTTTTCCGGCTGCAGCCAGCCGGCGCGGTCGTAGACACGGACAATCACCGGCGCACCTGCCACCGGCTCGATGTCATCGATGCGAAGCACCAAGACATCATCCTGCGCAGTCACAGGGGAAGATGCGCCAAGGGCGAAGGCTGCGAGCAGAACCCGCAGGCATTCAGTCGGTTTCATTGGGGCGATGGTAGCGGGTGAACGCAGACATGGCATCCTCGCTCCAGTCCAGCCGATACATCACATCCGGCGGAATCGCGATCGCATTGCCGGCATCCACGACCTGCAAGGACGGGCCGGGCTGGCAGGGAATCCAGCGAACGCACCCCCGGATAACCTCGAGTGTCAGCCAGTGTTCGGCATCCGAGCGTTGGATGCGCCACCATCGGCTAGGCACCCCGGTCGCGGTGATGACATCCCCCCGTCCATCGGCGATCCAGCCATCCGGCAGCTCCAACCTGTCGCAGCGCACGCAATTGAGTGCGACACCGATTTTTCCAGCGCGACCTGCCGCACTTTCGACCCATGGCCGCAAGGTGAACGGGGGGTCATGACGCACATGCTGAGGATGACCGCAGCTCAGCAGCGCGACCCAGTTGCCATGCTCATCCTTTGTGAAGCCGATGATGGCCCGTTTCACGGTGTCGCAGCGATGAGCCTGTAGCTTGCATGGCAGGCGATGCAGTTGTTCATGGCTTCCGCCAGCCTGCGTTGGATCTCGGCCGGCGGCTTGCCGGCTGCGGCCATGTCCGCAATGTCATCGAATGCATCATGCGTGCCGAATCCGAGCCTCTTGAACTCCAGCGGCAGCTTGGCGCGCAGGCGAAAGTCCATCGTCGAGACCGCAGCCTTGCCGACCTTGCGCGCGGCGTTCTCCGCGCGCTTCAAATCATTCTCGTTCAACGCCTCAATCAGGGTTTGCGTCGTTGCCAGAAGCGTCCGCATCTCTCCCAGCACCATCGCGCGTTCAGTCTTCGTCAGCACGACTGCCATGCGTGGATCCTCGGCGCTGCCCGGCGCGGTCGTGCCGAGAATGACAAACTTGACGCCGATGGCGATCAGCGCGCCGCCGAGCAGGACGATCGCGATCCAATGGGGTGTGGTGTTTTTCATGTTTTCTCCTTTTTCGCACTATCGGTGGCATCCAGAATGGATGCGATATGCTGCAGGGTGCGCAGCGTGACCTCGCGATCGGCCTTCGGCACGCCTTGCAGCACCTCCTGCTGAAAGGCCTGAACCAATGGGGTGACGGCCTCCAGTGTTTGCTGCCCGTCCCCGCTCAGCGCGATCAGCACGCAGCGGCGATCGTCCGGATGAGGGCGGCGTTCGATCAATCCCTTTTTGGCCAGGCCATCAAGCCGGCGGGTGATCGTCGTTTTGTCGCGGCGCATGAGCGTCGCGATCTCCGCGGGGGTCATGGCACCCTGCTGGCGCAGGCGATGGAGGATGCCAAAGTCCTGGGCGGAAATCGGGTGGCCTGCTGCGGCAAAACGACGAGCAATTTCCTCACTCATCAGAAAGGCCACGCGGTTGACATGAAAGCCGATGGCCTGTTCGAGGCGGAATCGGGATTTACGGTCCATGGCGCCATACTGCCCTGTTGGTTGCATGATGCAACTATTGCATCATGCAACTTCATTGCCGGTTGCTTGCATCTGCCTGATGCGCTATTTTTATAGAAGTAGAGGCGTTCAATGCTTGAGCCTGTCGAATTGAAGGATTTCTTTATCGTCTTCTTTGCCGGGGCGATGGTCATAGTGGCCGGTGGGCTGTATGCCCTGATGTTTGCATGGTCCCGGATACAATCCAAACCAGCGCTGATGCGCTTTGCCTATGCCGCCTATGTCGTGCTGTTTGTGGCCGTGCTCGTGCTTGGTTCAGCAGCCCATCTGCATGGCTATTGGTGGGTATTGGTCATTGCCATGCTGCTGGGCTATCTGCTCGCTCCTCATGGTATCTGGCGTTTGTGCGAGGGCACGCATGGGCACCGGCATCGAGTTGACCGGGGCATCAGGCTGACGGAGCGCGACCTTGAAACCGAGATGTTCGACACGGCAGAAAGGGAGGCAGAAAAATGAACAATGAAGTTCCCTGGTGGGCCAGCGAATCGTTCTGGAAGAAGACCGCGATATGGGTGACCGGCATCATGTTTGTTGTCCTGATTTTTCTGACGATGAACACCCTGCCGCAGATCAGCGCCGGCAGTGCGAGGGTGCCAGCCTATTCGGTCATCAACAAGCATATCGCTTATGAATTCGATGACCGCCGCAACATTCAGGTGCCGGTCATCGGAGAGGATGACCCGTTGTTTGGCGAAATGCTTAGCGAGAAACAGGCCGAGGCCTTGGTCACCCATGGCAAGAAGGTCATTCAGGGTCGCAATTGCATGGGCTGCCATACGCTGCTTGGCAATGGCGCCTATTTTGCTCCGGACTTGACGAAGGCATGGCTTGACCCTGCGTGGGGCTCGGAAGCTGAACGCGAGGAAATGATGCTGAATTTCCTGCTCGACCCCCAAGAAAACGCGCGTTCGTTCGGCTCGGGGCGAACGATGCCCAATCTTCATCTGACCGAAGAGGAGGCACGAGCGGTAATCGCGTTTCTGAAATGGATGTCGGCGATCGACACCAATGGGTTCCCTTACAATTTCACGGTCATCGAGAAGGAGGGCTGAGCTATGGAGAACGTGCAACTGAATGGAGGTCAGCAGCTCGCGGTCAAATACTTTGTCGTTGCGGTTCTGCTTTTTGTCGCCCAAATCCTGTTTGGCCTTCTCTCGGGCATGCAGTACCTTGCGCCGGACTTTCTGCTCGGCGTGCTGAATTTCAACATGACGCGGACCGTGCACATCAATGCGATGGTCGTTTGGATGCTGTACGGCTTTATTGGTTCGGTTTATTGGCTGCTCGAGGAGGAAAGCGGGCATCCGGTCGTCGGCCTTAAATGGGGGAACCTGGCCTTCTGGGTGCTGACTGCGGCAGTCACGGTGGTCGTGCTCGTTTATCTGTTTGTGCAAACCGGCCCCGGCAATGATTTCACACGCTGGTTTATCAATGAGGGCCGTGAATACATCGAGGCGCCGCGTTGGGCAGACATCGGCATCGTCGTATGCTTTTCAGTGTTTTTTTACAATGTCGCCGCAACCTTCGCCAAGGGGCGCTGGAGCGGAATCGCTGGTGTACTGACACTGGATTTGATTGCGCTAGCCGGTCTGTACATGGCCGGCATGTTCTACACGACGAACATCTCCCTCGACCAGTACTGGTGGTGGTGGGTTATCCATTTGTGGGTAGAGGCAACCTGGGAGGTGCTGGTCGGGTGCATCATGGCCTGGGGTCTGATGAAGACACTGCAGGTGGAACGCAAGATCGTGACCACATGGTTGTACATTGAGGTCGCACTGATGTTTGGCTCCGGCATTTTGGGGCTTGGGCATCATTATTTCTGGATTGGCACTCCCGAGTATTGGCTCAGCATCGGCGGGTTCTTCTCGGCGCTTGAACCGATCCCGTTGGTGGCCATGGTCGTGCATGCCGTGTATGACTCCGGCGTCCGGCACATGAAAAGCAACAACCGGCCGGCCCTGGCCTGGCTGATCGCCCATGCGTTTGGAAACTTTTTCGGTGCTGGCGTCTGGGGATTCATGCACACCCTGCCGCAGATCAATTTGTATACCCATGGAACCCAGTGGGCCGCTTCCCATGGCCACCTCGCATTCTTCGGCGCCTATGCAACGATCATCATCGCAATGTTTTACATCGCCGTGCAACACATGCGCGGGCAGGCCGATCTTGGCTCGCACCTTCCCGATCGCGGATGGAAATGGAAATGGGCGCTGGGCTTGTTGAATGTTGGGGTGGTTGGCATGACCGTCGCATTGCTGATCTCCGGCTACGAACAATCATTTATCGAACGAGCCATGGATGGCTCCACGTGGTACGGCTACTTTGCGGCGCAGATTCATCCTTGGTTCGTGCAGGGCATGCAATGGCGAATGGTGTTTGGCGTCGTGACCACTGTCGGCATTGGATTGTTGATTTGGGACTTGCTCACGATCGGTCGCGCACGCCCGGTCACGCTTCCGGCTGCAACGGAATCGCGCTGAAGAGGAAGTTTTTTCATCGCCGATGTCGCCTTGCCCGGCTAGGATGCCGGCCGATGGTGTTTCGCTTCATGGCAATGCTTCTCGCGCTTGTGCTGGGGCCGACGGTGGCCTCGGCTATTGTCAATGTTGATCAGGCCATGCTCGATCCGGAACAGGAAGGCCTTACCCATTTCGGTAACCTGTCGCTGGATGGCGCGCGCGGCAATACGAACAAGCAGGCAGTCAAGGCGGACTGGCTCAGTCGTTACCGACGGGGACAAAACACGGATTTTCTGTATGCCGAGTACAGCTTTGGCAAAAGCAGCGGCCGCACGGATGCAAACCGGTTGTTTGCCCATCTTCGGCATCGCACG
This sequence comes from Mariprofundaceae bacterium, assembly GCA_015488115.1. Lineage (GTDB taxonomy): Bacteria > Pseudomonadota > Zetaproteobacteria > Mariprofundales > Mariprofundaceae > J005. The sequence goes on along the minus strand of WFOK01000067.1, from coordinate 36,549 downwards.
CAGTTTGCTGAACGCTGGGCCTGGGAGCTCTTCGGACAATATGGTCGCGACCCGTTTGCGCGGCTTGCCTTGCGCGTGCTCACCGGCGGCGGCCTGCGCTATGTGTTGACCGAGCCGACAGGGGAAAACGCGGCCTATGTCGGCTTGGGCGCATTTCACGAATGGGAGCGATTGAGCCCGCAGATCGGCACGACGGACCGACGCTCAAACCTGCCGCGTCTGAACGGCTATCTGGTTCTCGAGCACCGCTTCAATGCACAGGTGCGCCTGAATGCGATCGCCTACTTTCAGCCGGCCGTGCGCGATCCCGCTGATTATCGCCTGCTCGCCCAGGGATGCCTGAAGATCCGGATGAATGAGCACCTCGACTGGCAGGTGCGCTTGGATTATGGCTTCGATGCGCGGCCGCCGCAGGCCGTGAAGTCCTCCGATCTGCGTTACAGCGCCGGATTATCGCTACAGTTCTAGGCCGGATCTTTCATGACGAAGCTGGCTGGCCCCATCATGATGTTCTATTTGCAACAGGCGCCTGGCTCAAGAAAACAACAGGAACCTGGTTAACAACCTGGGGGCATGCGCAGCAAAGCGCATCAATCGCGCACGCTGCAAGATTCAGCCGTCTCCTCTCCGACCCCTTGTTTCTGCGTGATGAATCATCTGCACCAGCGTCGATACATCAACCAAACGTCCTTGTTCAACGAAAGGCGGTTTCAGATAAAGGTTTCGCCCGCCCCGGTGCTCAATCACGGTATGCCGGCGCGCCTCCAAGCCAAGCAAACGCTCAATCATTTCCAGATACCTGTTGACCGTTCGGTCAATCTCCGTGGCCATGCTCTATTCTCCCCGCAGGTAACGGGCCATCAGCCGAATCTCCCCGACAGACACCAGCCTTCCTAATTCGCAATCATGCCGACGAAAAAAGAAGCGGTTGCCACCGCGATGCTCGATCACGGTTGCTTGCCGGGCAGTTGAACCCAGCGCCTGTTCTACGGCATCGAGATAACGATTCACGATTTCCTGCTGCATTGCGTCCTCCTTGACAAACCGGAGGCATTCTCGCAATCGCTTATGTCACGTGTGAGTCATGCCGATGACAAGGTCGTGTCAGAGAAGGGCTCACCTACCCAGCAGGAATTCGAGCAGTGCCTTCTGCACATGCAGACGATTCTCCGCCTCATCCCAAACCACCGATTGCGGCCCGTCTATAACGCTCGACGTGACCTCCTCTCCACGGTGGGCAGGCAGGCAGTGCATGAACAATGCATCATGCCTTGCCCGAAGCATCACCGCATCATCCACCCTGTACGAGGCGAACACCTTTTGCCGCTGGGCCTGCTCATCCTCCTGCCCCATGGATGCCCAGACATCGGTGGTCACGAGATCCGCCTGCTCGGCAGCAGCCCACGGATCGCCGCACAATTCCACCTCCGCACCCAGGGCGCGAGCCGCCTGAAGCAAGCCAGGGTCCGGCTCGTAGCCCGGCGGGCTGGCGATCCGCAAACGGTATCCGAAGATCACGGAACCATTGATCCAGGAATGCGCCATGTTGTTGCCATCGCCTATCCAGGCGACCACCCTGCCCTCGATCGAACCACGATGCTCCTCATACGTGAAGACGTCGGCCAGGATCTGGCATGGATGCGTCCAGTCCGTCAGGGCGTTGATCACGGGCACCGAGGCATGCTCGGCAAACCGCTGCACAGTTTCATGGGCATAGGTACGGATGGCGATGATGTCCACCATGCGGGAAAGCACGCGCGCCGAGTCCTCGATGGGCTCGCCACGCCCGAGCTGCGTGGCGGCCGAATGCAGAAACAAGGCATGCCCCCCCAGATGGAACATGCCGACCTCGAACGAAACCCGCGTGCGGGTGCTGGCCTTGTCAAAAACCAGACCGAGCGTCTTGCCCGGAAGGGTATGATGCCGTTCCCCGAGGCGAAGCATGCGCTTGAGTTCGGCGGCACGCACCAGCAGGAAGCGGGCCTCCTCTCTGGTAAGATCCAGCAGCGTAAGAAAATGTTTCATGACGGCTCCTCTTCATTGAACCGCGCCAATGCGGCTTCGAGGCGACGCAAAGCCTCGTCAATTTCCTGGTCGCTGACAGTCAAGGGTGGCAACAGCCTCAGCACCCGCGCTCCCGCAGACAGCACAAGCAGTCCCTGCGCCCGTGCAAGCTCCATCAGCCGGGCCACATCCCGGTCGAGCTCCATGCCGACAAGCAGGCCCTGCCCCCTGACCTCCCTGATGCAGGGGAAGCGCCGAAGCAGTTCCTCAAGCCCCCGCATCAGCCGCTCTCCCCGCTCCCGGACGTTCCGCAACAACTGCTCCCGCTCGATGACATCGAGAACGGTCAATGCCGCGCGACAGGAAAGGGGGTTTCCGCCGAAGGTGGAGCCATGGCTTCCGGGCCCGAAGGCGGACGCCACCTGCTCTGTGGCCAGCATGCAGCCGATCGGCACCCCACCGCCGAGACCCTTGGCAAGGGTCAGAACATCCGGCCTGATGCCAAAGTGCTCATAGGCAAACATGCATCCCGTTCGCCCAATGCCGGTTTGCACCTCATCCAGGATCATCAGGATGCCGTTCTCATCACACAGCCTGCGCACATGGCGCAGATATGCGATGGAGGCCTCCCGAACCCCCCCTTCGCCCTGGATGGGCTCGAGAAGAACGGCTGCCGTGTCCGGTCCGAGCGATCGTTCCAGCGCCGCAGCATCGTTCAAGGGCACATGGACAAAGCCGGCAGGCAATGGATCAAAACCCCGCTTGACCTTTTCCTGACCCGTCGCGGTCAGCGTCAGCACGGTACGGCCATGAAACGATTGCGTGGCCGAAATGACCGTTCGCCGAGGGCTGCCCATGTCATGATAATACTTGCGCGCCAGCTTGATGGCCGCCTCGTTGGCCTCGGCGCCGGAATTGCAAAAAAAGGCGCGGTCCAGGCCCGACAGTGCGCACAGCCTGGCCGCAAGCTGTTCCTGCTCCGGGATGTGATACAGGTTGGAACAGTGGATCAGGCGGCGCGCCTGTTCGCAGACGGCCTCGGCCAGACGGGGGTGGGCATGCCCGAGGGTGTTGACCGCGATGCCGGAAACGAAATCGAGATAGGCCCGGCCCTGCTCGTCCCATACCCTGCTTCCCTGGCCGCGCACTAGCCGAATGGGAACACGCGCATAATTGTCCATGAGAGCACTCATGCGACGAAGTGTAGGGATGGCGGGGCATGGACGCACCCCCTTTTGCATCTTCCAGGCTCGATTCCTCTTCGTGATGCGTCTAGCATGCCCCAGATGAGCGCCTTCAACCTGCGATCACCCAGGGTACGCATCAAGATCTGCGGCATCACCAGGCTTGAGGATGCCCTGGAGGCCTCCCGCCTGGGCGTGGACGCCGTCGGATTTGTCTTCTATGAGGCATCCCCCCGCTTCATCGACCCGATCAAGGCAGCCGGCATCATCCGGCAGTTGCCACCCTTCGTGTCGGCCGTCGGACTGTTCGTCAATCCGACCCAGGAACAGATCGACGAGGTGCTGCTGCACTGCCCGTTGGGGGTGCTCCAATTGCACGGGGATGAAACCCCGGAGTTCTGCGAGGCCCAGGTTCGCCGCGTCATCAAGGCCATTCACGTCGAAAGCGAAGAAGACCTCAGGCATGCCCGGAACTATCCCTGTTCGGTGTTGCTGGACACCAAGGCTCCCCCGGGCGTCTACGGCGGCACGGGAAAGCGCTTCGACTGGTCCTTGGTCAGGAACTTCCGGCATGAACATCCCGTCATTCTGGCCGGGGGGCTCGATGCGGACAATGTGCAGCAGGCATTGGCCATGCGCCACTGGTTCGCCGTGGATGTGTCCTCCGGGGTCGAGCAAAGCCCAGGTATCAAGGATCATGAAAAAATGGCCGCATTCGTGGCCGCGGTCCATGCATTCACCCCAGACGACGATAAGGAGCATTCGTGAATCACGCCCAGCCATACTCGATGGAAATCACGCACGCCCCCGATCCGAGAGGCCATTTCGGACCTTACGGCGGTCGTTTCGCCGCGGAAACGCTGATGGGGCCCTTGAGCGAGCTTGAAGCAGCCTTCTTCAGCGCCTGGAACGACCAGGCGTTCCAGGAAAAGCGCATGGTCCTGCTCAAGCATTACGTGGGACGTCCAACGCCGCTCTATCATGCCGAACGCCTGAGCAAGGAAAACGGGGGCGCGCAGATCTGGCTCAAGCGCGAGGACCTCACGCATACCGGCGCCCACAAGATCAACAACACGATCGGGCAGGGCCTTCTGGCCCATCGCATGGGCAAGCGGCGCGTGATCGCCGAAACCGGGGCCGGCCAGCACGGCGTCGCCACGGCCACGGTGGCCGCGAAGCTCGGCATGCAATGCGATGTCTACATGGGCAGGGAAGACGTCGAACGGCAGATGCCGAACGTGTTGCGCATGCGCCTGCTCGGCGCCAACGTCATCCCGGTGGACTCGGGCACGGCCACGCTGAAGGATGCGCTCAATGAGGCGCTGCGGGACTGGGTCGCAAGCTGCGAGAACACGTTCTACATCATTGGCACCGTGGCCGGGCCGCATCCCTATCCCCTTATGGTCCGGCAGTTTCATGCAGTCATCGGCCAGGAGGCCAGGGCCCAGATGCTGGATCAGGCCGGCTGCCTGCCGGATGTGGCCGTGGCCTGCGTGGGCGGCGGCTCCAATGCCATGGGACTTTTTCATCCCTTGCGCGACGATCCCGTGCGCCTGGTCGCCGTCGAAGCCGCCGGCACGGGGCTGAACAGGGAACATGCTGCCTCGCTTGCTCGCGGCAGACCCGGCATCCTGCATGGAAACCTGACCTACCTGCTGGAGGATGAAGAAGGCCAAATCCAGGGAACGCACAGCATATCGGCCGGGCTGGACTATCCGGGTGTCGGCCCTGAGCTGGCCGCCATGCGGGATGCAGGCGAGCTCGAGCTCGAACAGGCCACGGACGAGCAGGCATTGCATGCCTTTCGCACGCTGACCGCGACCGAGGGCATCATTCCGGCCCTTGAATCCAGCCATGCGCTGGCCGCCGGATTGAGAATCGCCTCGCAGATGTCTCCAGACCAGCATGTCCTGATCAATCTTTCAGGCCGGGGAGACAAGGACATGAACACCGTATTCAAGGCCCTGGGCTGGCTGGAGGAAGCAAACCAATGATCCATAACCGTCTGGACGAAGTGTTCGCACGCTGCCGCAAACAGCAACGGGCGGCCCTGGTCGGCTATCTGACCGCCGGAGACCCGAACCCCGAAACCTCGGCAAGCCTGCTCGAGGGCCTGGCCGGACAGGTGGACATCATCGAGATCGGCATGCCGTTCTCCGATCCGATGGCCGACGGTCCGGTGATTCAGGCGGCCAGTGAACGTGCCCTGGCCGCAGGCACGCACATGGCCGACGTGTTCGCTCTGGTCCGGCACATCAACGCCCGGCACCCCGAAACAGCCATTGTACTGATGGGCTATGCCAATACGCCTTATGCCATGGGCGTCGAACGCTTCGCCGAGCAGGCGCGCATGTCCGGCGCCGACGGCGTGCTCATCGTCGACCTTCCGCCCGAAGAAGATGATTTGTTGCATGCGCCCCTGCAGAGGGCCGGCCTGCATCAAATCTTCCTGCTTGCACCAACCTCGTCGGAACGCCGCATCCGCCTTGCAGCGGAAAAGGCCACGGGCTTCATCTATTACGTCTCGCTCACGGGCATCACCGGCGCGGAAATGGGCGCGCTCGATGCCATCCGGAAACAATGCGCGCTCATCCGACGCCATACGGAACTGCCCGTTTGCATCGGCTTTGGCATCAAGACGCCGGATCAGGCCCGGGCTGTCGCTGAATTCGCCGATGGGGTCGTTGTCGGTAGCGCATTCGTGGCCGAAATCGCCGCGCATGAGCATGAACCGGCCGAGGCCCTGACATCAAGAATTGTCGAAAAGGCCAGGGGCATGCGCCAGGCCTTGGAAGGCCGTCGCGACGCCCGATAGCATTTGCCATGGATCCCAGCAATGAATCAGAAACACAGGAAATAGCACCATGAGTTGGATTACGCGATTGATTGAAGGCCCAAAGAAGATCCTTTCCTCTCGTCAGGCCGAAATGCCCGAGGGCATCTGGATCAAGTGCAAGGGCTGCGGCGAAACGATCTACAACAAGGAAATGCAGCGGCACCATATGGTATGCCCAAAATGCGGGGCGCATGCGCGCATCAGTACCAAGGAGCGAGCCCGGTTTCTTTTCGACAAGAACCACTGGCAGGAAATGGACACAGAACTGCACTCGGGTGACCCGCTGAACTTCCGCGACCAGAAACGCTACCGTGACCGGCTGAAAGAGGCGGACAAGAAATCCGGAACCGGCGATGCCGTGCGCAACTATGTCGGCGCCATTCATGGACTCGAGGTCTCAAGCTCGATGTTCGAATTCTCGTACATGGGCGGCAGCATGGGCTCTGTCGTCGGCGAAAAGATCGTGCGCGCCATGGAACGGGCCATCGACAGGCATTGCCCTTTCCTGCTGGTCACCGCATCGGGAGGGGCGCGCATGCAGGAAGGCATGTTTTCACTGATGCAGATGGCCAAGACCTCGGCCACGGTGAATCGCCTGCGCGAATCGGGCATTCCGTTCGTATGCCTACTCACCGACCCGACCATGGGCGGCGTGTCCGCCTCCGTGGCCTGGCTTGGCGATGTGATTCTGGCCGAGCCGGGCGCACTGATTGGCTTTGCCGGTCCACGCGTAATCCAGGAAACCGTGGGCGAAACGCTGCCCGAAGGCTTTCAGCGGTCGGAATTCCTGCTCGAGCATGGCCTGATCGATGCCATTGTGGACCGGCGCGAGCAGCGCGACTATCTGCATGAGCTGCTTGGAAAGCTGAACCAGAAGCCTTACCGTCATTAGCCTTTGGATGTCCTCTGTCGACGCGTTGCTGCAACAGCTTGGAAAGCCGGCGGCAGACAGGTGCTATTTGCCGGGACACGAGCGCATGCATGCCCTGCTGCGCCCGCTGCGCATGGTCCGGCCACCATTGCGGATTCGGATTGCGGGCACCAATGGCAAGGGCTCCACGGCCTGGATGCTGGCCGCGGCCTTGCAGGCAACGGGTCTGCGCGTGGGACTGTTCACCTCACCGCACCTGCAAACGTTCAACGAGCGATTGCGCATCAACCTTCAGCCCATCCCGGATCCGGAGCTGCGCTGCCTGGCTGAAAGGCTCATCGGACAGGCCACGCGGATTGGCGCCTCCTATTTCGAAACGGCAACGGCCATGGCCCTGGCATGGTTTTCGGAGAGACACGTCGATGTCGAGATCCTGGAGGCTGGTGTTGGCGCGCGCCTTGATGCCACGACAGCCGTTCCGGCGGACATGGCGCTGATCACATCGATCGGCCTGGACCATTGCGACTGGCTTGGCCATGATCTTGAACAAATCGCCTGGGAAAAGGCCCATGCGATGGAAGGCTGCCGCATGTTCCTGAGCGTCCGCCAGGCGGCCTCCGCAGCGCGCGTGCTGCGGCAGTATCAACCCGGCCTGTCCTTCGTCGATCCGGAGCCCTGGCCGGAACTTAGGTGCCCGGGAGACCACCAGTGGCAAAACGCCTCCCTGGTCTGGCAGGCCCTGCACGCGCTCGCCGACAAGGGCCACATTCCCCTGCGGCCCGACGCTTGGCGATCGGCCATGAACGCGCTGGCCATCCCCGGCCGCCTGCAATGCAGCAAGCTAGCTGGCTGCGAGGTCTGGCTTGACGGCGCACACAACCTGCATGCCGTCGAATCACTGCTGCCCTGGCTGAAAACAAGATCATGGGACGCCATCTTGGTCTTCACACGCGAGGACCGGAACCTGGATGAAGCTATTCCACTCCTGTCGCCGCTCTGTCAGAGGCTGGTCGGCCCTGCCGACCCCTGGCCGATCACGACGGCGAACGTAGACTCGGCCTTGGAACACGAATTCATGCGGGGAAGCCACCGCATCCTGGCCATGGGCTCATTCACTACCGTGGCAGGAGCACTCGCCTGGCTTGAACGGCGACGATCAGCCTGACGGGCTATCCATCAACGACAAAGCCCTTCTCCCCCCGGCGCATGCCGACGGGCCCGGTGCGGGTCATTTCGATGATGCCCATGGGCTCAAGCATGCGCAGAAACGCCTCCAGCTTGTTCGCCTTTCCCGTCAGCTCAAGCGTGTAGCTGCTCGGCGAGACATCGACGACCTTGGCCCGGAACACATCCGCCATGCGCAACACCTCGGCGCGCGTCTGCTCCTCCGCGCGCACCTTGACCAGCAGCATTTCCCGCTCCATGTGGGCCGTATGGGAGATGTCCTCGGTCTTGATCACCGGAATCAGCTTGTTCAGCTGCTTCTTGATCTGCTCGATGACGCGCTCATCCCCGCGCGTCACCAGCGTCATGCGCGAAACCGTGGGGTCCATCGTCGGAGCAACGTTGAGCGACTCGATATTGTAGCCCCTGGCGGAGAACAATCCCGCCACGCGCGTGAGCACGCCAAACTCATTTTCCACCAGAATCGTGATCGTGTGTCTCATGCCAGCACCATCTCATGCAGCGCCGCCCCCGCGGGCACCATGGGCAGCACGTTCTCTTCCTTTGAAACGGCGATATCGACAAGCACAAAGCGCTCGCCATCCACGGCGAAGGCCTTTCTGAGCACATCATCCAGCTCGGCCGGTGTGTCGGCCCGCAAGCCAATGCCGCCGTAGGCCTCGGCCAGCTTGACGAAATCGGGCAGCGAATCGAAATAGGAATGCGAATAACGTGATTCATAGAACATCTGCTGCCACTGGCGCACCATGCCCATATAGGCGTTGTTCAGGATGATCACGACGACAGGCAGCTTGTACTGCCTGGCCGTGGAAAGCTCCTGAATGCACATTTGCACGGAGGCGTCGCCGGTGAACACGAGCACGCGCTCATCCGGGCGCGCGATCTGGGCACCGATGCCCGCAGGCAGGCCATAGCCCATCGTGCCAAGGCCACCCGACGTCAGCCAGCGCCTTGGCTCTCTGAAGCCATAGTGCTGGGCTGCCCACATCTGGTGCTGTCCGACATCGGTGGCCACGATCGCCTTGCCAGCAGTCAGTTCATGAACCTTGCGGATCACGGTCTGCGGCTTGATCGGACCATCCGGAGACTGCTCGAACGCAAGGCAATGCCTGGCGCGCCATTCGTCAATCTGATGCCACCAGACCGTGAGCGCGTCCCGATCTGGATTGGTGCTGCGGCGATCGAGCTCTTCCAGCATCTGCCCGAGCACGACCCCGACATCGCCGACAATCGGAATATGCGCCGTGACGTTCTTCGAAATGGATGACGGATCCACATCGATGTGAATGATCCTTGCATCCGGCGCAAAGGCCTCGATCTTGCCGGTCACCCGGTCATCGAACCGGGCGCCGACGGCCAGGATCAGATCCGAGTGCTGAATGGCCATGTTGGCCTCATACGTTCCATGCATGCCAAGCATGCCGAGAAAGCAGGGATGATCATAGGCGATGCCACCCAGGCCCATGAGCGTGTTTGTCACCGGATAATGGAGCCGATCGACCAATTCGCGCAGGCGGGGAACACCATGGGCTGAGCTGATGACCCCGCCCCCTGTGTAGATCACCGGCCGTTTGGCCGCAAGCAGGGCGCGGACAGCCTTGCGGATCTGCCCTGGATGGCCCTTCACCGTGGGCCTGTATGAGCGCATCTCCACGGATTCGGGCCAGACGAATTCGCAACTGTTCGTGCTGACATCCTTCGGAATGTCCACCAGCACGGCGCCCGGACGCCCCGTCTGCGCAATGTGGAAGGCCTGGCGGATGGTCAGCGCGAGATCCTCGACGCGCTTGACCAGAAAGTTGTGCTTTGTGGCACTGCGCGTGATGCCGACGACATCGGCCTCCTGAAAGGCATCATTGCCGATCAGGCTGGAAACGACCTGACCGGAGAAACAGACCGTCGGGATTGAATCCATGTTCGAATCGGCCAAGCCCGTCACGGCATTCGTCGCACCCGGCCCGCTGGTCACCAGCGCCACGCCACACTTGCCGGTCACGCGGGCATAGCCGTTGGCTGCATGCAGCGCCGCTTGCTCATGGCGCACGAGCACATGCCTGAAATCGCTTTGCTTGAAGATGGCATCGTAGATGGGCAACACGGCCCCGCCGGGGTAGCCGAAGATCGTATCCACCCCTTCCCGTTTCAGGCATTCAACAAAAATCTCTGCTCCGGTCAGTTTCATGGCTTCCTTCTCATCAGGTTCAAGGCTTGGGACAATATGGGCCTGGCCTGCGCGCTGTCAAGGCAGCGCATCCCGCTCCATATCCAGGGCCAACACCTCGGCATCCTCGGCCGCCTGCCCCGGCCTAGCCCCATAATACCGCGGGCGAACGCCAATGCGCGCAAAGCCCAGCTTCTGATAAAGACGCCTGGCCGCCTCGTTCGAGGATCGGACCTCCAGCAGTATGCGCCGCTGCGTCCGTTTGGCCTCCATCAGGGAGAGCATCAGGGCGCTGGCCATGCCATGCCCCCTGGCCTCGGGCAGCACGGCGATCTGCAGCACATGGGTTTCATCCAGCACATCCTGGCTAAGCAGATACGCCCATACCTTCTCCCCGACGCAAAGGCGCAGCTCCGCCCCGGCACACAGCGCATCCTCCAGCGCCCGAAGACTCCAAGATTCGGCAAAACAGACGCGGTTGATCGCATGAACCTCGCACAGCGCCTCCGGCCCCGCCTGCCGAATTTCAGGCAGCGTCAACCACCTCGATCTTCTCCTTCCAGCCGCAGCCCTCGGAAACGCAGACATGCTCAAGCCCGTTCCGCTTGGTAAGCTTTTCGGTTACAAAGGAGGCCCCGCACTTGGGACAGGCACGCGCGATCGGCTTGTTCCACAGTGCATTCTTGCACTTCGGGTAGGCCGAGCAGGAATAAAACACCTTGCCGCGACGGGAACGCTTTTCAAGGAAGGTGCCCTCGCCGCACTGGGGACAGCGAACCCCCGTGTCTTTCGGCTTTTCAAGTGGCTGGATGTTGCGGCATTTCGGATAGGCCGAGCACCCCAGGAATTTCCCGTAGCGGCCCTGCTTCACGACCATGGGCGATCCGCACTGCTCGCATTTTTCGTCGCTGACGACCGGCTCCTCGGTCTGCTGCTGGTCGTTCAGCGGGCGCGCCACCTTGCAGCCAGGATAGCCGGTGCAGGCCAGAAAACGGCCATAGCGCCCGAGCTTGATGACCATGGGCCGGCCGCATTCCGGACAAACCTCATCGGTTTCCTCCGAGGGCCTGTCCGCCTTCATGGCCCGATCAACCTCGGCCTTGAACGGTCCCCAGAAGGCCCTGAGCACGGGCTTGCCCTCGAGCTCGCCCCGCGCCACGGCATCCAGCTTGTCCTCGATGCGAGCCGTGAAATCCGTGTTGACGATCTCCTCGAAGTTCTCAACGAGAAACTTGTTGACCCATTCGCCAACCTCGGTGGGAACAAAGCGCTTCTTTTCCATGCGCACGTATTTCCGCTCGCGCAGGACATTGAGAATGGTCGCATAGGTCGAGGGACGGCCGATGCCGTACCCTTCCAGTTCCTTGACCAGCGTGGCCTCCGTATACCTGGGCTTGGGTTCGGTAAAGTGTTGGATGGCCTGCGCCTTGAGAATGAGAATGGCTTCCCCTGCCTCCAATGGGGGCAGGATGTTGCCCTCGCTTTTCTTCTCGGGCTCATCCGTGCCTTCCGTGTACAGCGACCGGAAACCGGGAAATGCGAGACGGGAGCCTGTCGCCCGAAGCCCCAATCCAGCCCCGACGATGTCCGCTGCAACCTGATCGATGACGGCCGGCGCCATCTGCGATGCCAGGGCCCTTTTCCAAATCAGCTCATACAGGCGCAGCGCATCGCGATCCAGCACATCGGCAAGCGATGGTGGATCGCGCCAGATGGAGGTCGGCCGTATGGCCTCATGCGCTTCCTGGGCGTTCTTGCTCTTGGTCTTGAAGCGCCGTGGCCTGGACGGAAGAAAGCGCTCATCGAAATTCTTCTCCAGATAGCTCCGCATTTCATGCAGGGCATCATCGGACAAGGTGACGGAATCCGTACGCATGTAGGTGATCAAGCCGACACGCTCTCCCCCAAGATCAATGCCCTCGTAAAGCATCTGGGCCACCTGCATGGTCTTGCGGGCCGTAAAGCCCAATTTCCTGGCCGCCTCCATTTGAAGCGTCGATGTGATGAACGGCGGCGGAGGCTGTTGCCGCTTCTGCTTTTTCTGGACCGTCTCTACCCTCAGTGAGGCCTGCTCTACCCTGCGCGCCAGGGCCTTTGCGCTCACGCCGTCAACGATCGAGAACTTGCCCAGCTTTTTGCCATCGACCTCAGCCAGCCGCGCTTGGAAGGAAGCTTCGGCCTCTTCCTTGACGCACTCCGCCTCGACGGTCCAGAATTCCCTGGGCTTGAAGTTCCTGATATGCTCCTCGCGTTCGCAGATCAACCTCAAGGCCACTGACTGCACGCGTCCGGCGGACAACCCCCCGCGAATCTTCTTCCATAACAAGGGCGACAGGGAAAAGCCGACCAGATAATCCAGGGCACTCCGCGTCTGCTGGGCATCGACAAGGCGCATGTCGATCTGCGCAGGGTGTTCGATGGCCTCCCGAATGGCCTGAGGCGTGATTTCGTTGAACGTGATGCGCTGTACCTTCTTGCCCTTCAGCGCGCCGCGTTCCCGCAGGACCTCGACGATATGCCAGGCAATGGCCTCTCCCTCGCGGTCCAGGTCGCTGGCAAGGATCAGCGTGTCGGCCTTCTTCAGGGCCTTCTCGATGGCATCAATGCGCTTCTTCTTGTCCTCGATCAACTCGTAAATCAGCGCGAAATCACGATCGGGATCGACGGAGCCGTCCTTCTTCGGAAACGCCCGCACATGGCCATAGGAAGCAAGGACCTTGTAGCCCTTGCCCAGGTATTTCTCGATGGTTTTCGCCTTGGCCGGCGACTCGACGACTACGACGGCACTCATGATTCCTTCAACTCCACATTGAGCAGATAGCGGCTGCCGGGAAGACGCTCGACCACCCCCTGCAGCTCAAGGGCGAGCAAGATGGAGGAAAGTTCCGGAATGGTCAACCCGCAAGTCTCGCTCAATGCATCCATGGCCAGAGGCCCCTGACTCAGGGCCAGCAACACCTGCTCCTCCTGCTCGTTCGCTGGCGCATAGCTCCTTCGAGCCGTTTGGCGGACAAGCTGCCAGCCCATGTGCTGCAGGCACTGACCAGGGTTTTCCGCGAGCATGGCGCCCTCCCGTATGAGGTGGTGGCAACCTTCATGCGTCCGCGTGAGCACACTGCCGGGAACCGCCATGACCTCCCGTCCGTAATCGGCCGCCTGCTGCGCCGTGATCAACGCACCCGAGCGCCTGTCTGCCTCCATGACCAGGACGCCGTCGGACAGCCCGGCGATGATGCGATTGCGACGAGGAAAATGCTCGGGCCTTGCCGACTGTTCCGGCAGGCATTCGCTGAGCACGCAACCATGTTCGCTGATGCGCCCGATCATGCGCCGCTGATCCCCGCTTGCTTCTGCCAACAGGCCAAAGCCAAGCACGGCGACCGTCTCTCCCTCCTCCATGGCGCCACTGTGCGCAGCCCAGTCGATGCCCGCGGCCATGCCACTGACGATCGTGACGCCCTGCCGGGAGAAATAGCGGGCCCATCTAAACGTCAACAGGCGCCCTTCCCTGCTGGCCTTGCGGCTGCCCACCATGGCCAGCATCCTGGAACTGTCCAGCACCGACAAGGTGCCCAAGGCAAAAAGGATCAACGGAGCATCGTCAAGTGCCGCCAGTCTCGCCGGGTAACGCTCGTCATCGGGGGAAAGCATGGTCAGGCCGGAGCGCTCCCAGGACGCTAGCCGGCGCCTGGCCTCATCAAGCGACGATCGGCGCATGGCCGCAAGCAAGACAGGGCCGACGCCCGTCAACGAACGCAAGCCTTCATCGGAAAGGTGCCAGAGGTTCTCTATACCGCCAACCGCATGAACCAGCTTACGTCCGATCACGGGACCGACACCAGGGGTCAGCAACAACCGGACCCAGCCCAGCAGCTTGTCGTTTGCATGCGCCATGAGCCAGGCTACCGGATCATGCTGTGAACGGCATCTCCGATATTGATGGCCTTGGTTGAGCGCATGACCAGGGCCATGGATGCATGCTTGTGCGCAACAATGACCAGCAACTCTCCGATCGGCTCATCAGGCAGGTCCACATCCTTGCCGCTCCGAGGATCCCGGATGCGCCGACCCTTGCGGAAAACGAGCAGCCGCATGCCTGGCCTCACGCCATCGGCTGCGGATGGACTGATGCCGACAACCTGGTTCTGTCCCGCCTCGGCCGCATCGTTCATGATGAACAAAACCGTGCCTGGATGGTCTCGCGCAGGAACAAACGGAATGATGCTTGGATCCACATCCAGCGCCGGCTTCAGCCGGTCCCCCGGCTCAATCTCCGAAAACGCCCGCTCCACGATCGCAGTCCTTGCCTCCCCCTGTTCCAAGGAGCTCGTCAGCCTGACCCGGCCCAGATGCACGACAAGCCGTCCGAGCCTCTTGCCCGTATGCGGGTCCTTCACGACATCCGTGGGGCGAAACACATCGAAGGACGGAGAGCTCACGGCCCCGGTCAAGCGAACATAGAGCGCATCCCCCGCGCCGAAGTTCAGGCGTTCCTCGTTGGAGCCCAGAATGTAGCCCACGCCCTCCAGCTCATCCTCGGCCACAAAGTCATAATGGCGCAGTGCATGAACGATGCGACGAGGGTCCACTGCGGGCTCAAGCCTCTGGACTGGCCTGATCACCGCGGTTGGCTGCACCCGTTCGACCCTGAGCCCGCCGCGTTCCGCATAATCGGCATCAAACCATATCCTGTTGCCCGGATAGATCAGATCGGGATTCGTGATGTACAGGTTCCGCTCCCAAATGTGCAGCCACTGGTAAGGATCCTTGAAAAAACGCTTGGCGATATCCCAGAGCGTGTCACCGGGCTGAACGACATAGGGCTGGGGCACCTGTTCCCGCAGGGCCTGCTCTGGATGATCGACCTTCTGGCCTCCATGCGCCGGCATGGAAGCGAGCAGGACCATGATCACGAGGACAGCCATGACCCCCCTTGGCATTACGCCTGCATCCTCTCTCGACGATCCTGGTTCGTGGTCGGCTCAGTGCCTTGCAGGAGCCGCTGAATGTTCTCCCGATGACGCCAAGTCATCAGCGCAGCAAGAATCACACCGAGATAAAGGGCCTCCCTGCCCGAGCCGAGCAGCCAGACTCCGCACGGCAGTGACCACCCGGCCACGATCGAGGCGAGAGAAACATAATGCCGCCATTTCAGCACGGCATACCAGACGACAAAGGCCATGACAGCCAGCCAGGGCTGCCATGGCAACAGCACGCCAAACATCGTCGCCACGCCCTTGCCACCACGAAAGCGCAAATAGATGGGATAGATATGACCAAGAAAGGCCAGCAAGGCAATGCAGGCCACCTGCCAATCCGCTAGACCAAGACTCAAGGCTACGGCGACGACGAGACTGCCCTTGCCGATGTCGGCCAACAACGTCAGTGCCCCGACCTTCTTGCCCCCGGTACGCAGGGCATTGGTGGCACCGATGTTGCCGCTGCCGTGCTTGCGCGGATCTCGCTTCGCCAGCCACAAAGAGAACAGCAGCCCGAACGGGATGCCTCCGACAAGGTAGGCCAGCAAGGCCAGCCAGAGAAAGGAATCCGGACTCAAAGGCTCCCCTTTCGGTAATGACGACGAAGCTCATCAAACCGCCGCTGCATCCAGCTTGCTCCATCCCCATGAATGAACGTGGGCAACACGCGCTCAAGCTCGGCAGGCGCTCCAAACTGGTCAGGAAAGCTCTCCCCCTGAGGGGCGACATTGTCGTGCTTGAGCAGGATCAGCTGGTCGGTTGTCAGCACGGGCGTGGGCAGCCATTGCGTGAGTACCGCGATCATGCGCGCCACCAGATCCGGCAAGGGAAGAAGAACCTGCTTCCGCCCCAACTCCCGATTCATCAGCTCGATGAGCTGTCGGAAGGAATATACCTTCGGCCCTGCCAGCACATAGGTCTGCCCCCAAGTGCGCTTGTCGTCAACGGACATGACAAAAGCACGGGCGACATCCTCCACCCATACGGGCTGAAACCGCGTCTCGGGCGAAATCAGCGGCATGACGGGAAGACCAGCGCCCATTTTCTTGAACTTGTTGAAGAAGGAGTCGTGCCTGCCGTAGATGATAGAAGGCCGGAAAATGGTCCAACGCAACCCCGAGCGGACAACCCTCGCCTCGGCTTCAGCCTTCGTCGATGCATACCGACTTTCCGGAACATCTCCTGCCCCCAGCGCGCTCATGTGCAGATAACGCTCGATTCCCGCCTGTCTGCACGCCTCGATGACATGCTCCGTTCCATGCACATGGGCTGCCTCAAACGTGTAGCGCCCCTTCTCATAGAGCAGCCCGACAAGGTTCACGACGGCATGGGCACCCGCCACGGCTTGGGCCAGCCCCTTGCCATCCACGATATCCGTCTTCGCAAGCCTTGCTCCATCCACCAGCAGATCCCTTGCACGCTCGGGATGGCGACAGGCCACGGTCACCTCGTAGCCCCGCCGGATGGCCTGATGAACGATAGCCCGACCCACGAAGCCGCTCCCTCCGATCAAACACAAGCGTCTGCCCATGATCTCCTCCTCACAGAACGATCTGCTCAAGTATGGAGCACACCCCTCACAGGTCAATCTCCGGCCTGTTGCGACCCCGGGACAGTCGGCTATGCTGCAGCCATTGTCAGCAACGAAAAGGAGCATGCCGTCCATGAAAAGCCAAGACCTTCGTCTCGATCTGATCCTGGCGGCCGCAAGGGATGCCGTTCGCCCCCGTTTGCTGCAGGTGGCCATCGCCACACTGGTCGGTCTCCTGTTCATCGGCGCCTGGCTTTCCCATGCCAGCGGCTTCGCGGCTTGGCTCATCGGCGGCATTCTGCTCGCCTGCTGGCTTCTGTTCGGCCTGACCGCGCTCGCATTCCAGCTTCAAAGCCTGGCTGTTGATGGCCATCCGCTGTCGGCCGCCCAGGCCTTCCGCCGTGCCGCCAGCCGGCTCAGAAGCATCATCATGCTGCCCGTCTGGGCGCTGACAGCGATTCTTGGCTGCATGATCGTCGAACTGCTGCTGCTCTGGCTGGCCAACCTTCCCGGCCTCGGCCTGGTCTGGCTTGCCATCATCGTGATTCCATTGATGCTGTTCAATACAATCCTGGCAGCCTTTGCAATCCTCGTCTGGTTCAATCTGGCCGCCACGATCGCCACGTCCGCAGCGCATGAGTCTGCCGATGCATTGCGTCAGAAGATCGTGCGCGCATTGCGCGAGCGCCTGACGGAGCTGCTGGTCTACAATATCGGAGGAGTCTTCATCGCGGCCGTGGCCACGATGATCGTGCTGCTTCCTCTGTCCCTGGGCATCCAGGCGACCTATGAGCTCGCAGAAACGGCCGCCCCCGGTCTTCTGCATGCAATTCTCGAGCCTTCCGGCTTCTGGGCGGGCATGGCCTACATGATCACCCTTCTTCTCGGAGGCGTCCTGGCCGGAAGCATCCTGGGCATCCCGCTGATCATCATTGTCCAGGTCACCATGGCCATCCACCGCTCCCTGGCGGAAGGAGCGTCCACGGAGCAAGGGGAACCACATGTCCAAGAAAACACCTGATATCCGGCAAACCCGCAGCCTGCCCGAGGCCCTGTTCATCCAGGCGGAACAGCACCCCTATCATGCCGCCCAGCTGCGCAGAAAAAAGGGCGCCTATGTACCCATCACTTACATGGAGCTGGCCACGAGGGTGCGACGACTGGCCACGCATCTGCTGCAACTGGGCGTCGCGCCGGGGGACCGCATCGGCATCCTCATGGAAAACCGCCCCGAATGGGCCGTCGTGGACTATGCGACCCTGAGCATCGGAGCCGTGACGGTGCCCCTGTACTGCACCTATCGGCCGCAGGACATCGCCTTCGTGCTCAATGACGCAGGCGCGCGCCTCGTGTTCACCTCGGGGGGCAATCTCCTGCGCCACCTGCTGGAGGCCGCAGCATCATGTCCGGCGCTCGAGCGCATCTACGTTTTCGATGACGCCGCCGAACAACCAATGCTCACGCAGGCTGGACCACTGATCGACGAAGGCGCCATCGACGAGGAAGGCATCGAGCAACGCCTGCGGGACCTTGACCGCCAGACCCTGGCCACGCTGGTCTATACCTCGGGGACGACGGCCAGGCCGAAGGGCGTGATGCTCAGCCACGGCAACATTCTGGCCAATCTCGATGCCGTGCCGGACATCATCACCTTCGAGAGGGATGACCTGTTGCTGTCCTTTCTGCCGCTTGCGCACATGCTGGAGCGGACAGCCAGCCATTTCCTGCCCTACTCGTTCGGTATTTCAGTGGCCTTCGCCGAACGCCCGGACACGGTGGCCAAGAATCTGACCGAGGCCGAGCCGACGATCATGATCACGGTGCCGCGCATGCTGGAGGTCGTGCGCAACAGGATTCTCGCCCAGGTGCGCAAGCAGCCCCGGCTCAGGCAGCGTCTGTTTTTCTACTTTCTCACCCTGGCCAACGAACGTGCGCAGGCAGGGAGGCTGCCCGCGCACAAGCGCTGGCTTCACCGCTGGCTGGACCGGAAAATCGGACAGCGTATTCGCGACCGCTTCGGCGGACGGCTACGCCTGCTGGTCTCGGGCGGCGCGCCGCTGGGCATTGAGGTCGCCGAATTCTTTACCTCCCTCGGTATCCCGGTTATCGAGGGTTACGGACTGACGGAGTCCGCCCCATTGCTGACCGTGAACCCGCCGGAGGCCCCGCGTCCGGGAAGCGTCGGCAAGGCCGTCAGCGGGGTCGAGATTCGGCTGGCGGACGACGGGGAAATTCTCGCCCGCGGGGCCAATATCATGCTGGGCTACTGGCACAACCCGGAAGCAACGAAGGAAGTCATCGATGATGAGGGCTGGTTTCACACCGGCGACATCGGCCGCCTTGATGAGGACGGCTATCTGTACATCACCGACAGGAAGAAGGACATCATCGTCAATTCCGGCGGGGAGAACATCGCCCCCCAGCGCATTGAGGCCTTGCTGACCGCCGATCCGATGATCGATCAGGCCGTGGTCTACGGCGACCAGAAACCCTATCTCGTTGCCCTGGTCGTACCCAACGAGGAAGCTCTTGATCAATGGGCCAGGGAACAGGGGCTGCCCCAGACCGACTGGACGCATCTGTGCGCCTCTGCCGTCGTGCGCAAGATGTTGCAGACCCATATCAACGGCTTGTTATCCCCATTGACCTCCTTTGAACAGATCCGTCGCATCCATGTGCTGGACAAGCCCTTCAGCATCGACAACGGACTGCTGACGCCCACGCTGAAGGTCAAGCGGCGCAAGGTCTATGAAGCCTATCGAGAGGTGCTTGAGTCCCTCTATTCCTAATCCGCAGAACACAAAAAAGGGCTGCTCCATCGGGAGCAGCCCCTGATTCAAAGGCCCTGCGGCTGATTACATCATGCCGCCCATGTCGCCGCCACCACCTGCAGGTGCAGGCTCTTCCTTCTTCGGAAGCTCGGCAACCATGGCCTCGGTCGTGATCAGCAATGCTGCAACGGAGGCAGCATTCTGCAGGGCTGAACGCGTCACCTTCGTCGGATCGATGACGCCATCCTTGAGCAGATTGCCAAAGGATTCCGTGGCCGCATTGTATCCGTAGGCCGGGTCCTCGTTGGCGACAACCTCGTTGACCACGACAGAAGGCTCGCCGCCGCCATTGGCCACGATCTGACGCAATGGCTCCTGCAGCGCGCGACGAACGATGTTCACGCCCGTGTCCTGATCCGCGTTCTCGCCCTTGACATTGTCCAGCACCTTGCAGGAGCGGATCAGGGCGACACCGCCACCAGGCACGATGCCTTCCTCGACGGCCGCACGGGTTGCGTGCAGCGCATCATCCACGCGGTCCTTCTTCTCCTTCAGCGCAACCTCGGTCGCGGCGCCGACCTTGATCACGGCCACACCGCCGGCCAGCTTGGCCAGGCGCTCCTGCAGCTTCTCGCGATCGTAGTCGGACGTCGTGTCCTCGATCTGCTTGCGGATCTGGTTGATGCGTGCCTCGATGTCGGCCTTGCTACCGTTGCCATCGACAATGGTCGTATCATTCTTCGTGATCTTGACCGAGCCGGCCGTGCCCAGGTCATCCAGGGAAACATGCTCGAGCTTCAGGCCCAGCTCCTCGGAAATGACCTTGCCACCGGTCAAGATGGCCATGTCCTCAAGCATGGCCTTGCGACGGTCACCGAAGCCGGGAGCCTTGACCGCAGCCACGTTCAACACGCCGCGCATCTTGTTGACGACCAGGGTTGCCAAGGCCTCGCCCTCGATATCCTCGGCAATGATCAGCAACGGCTTGCCTGCGCGGGCCACATTCTCGAGCACCGGCAGCAGATCGCGCATGTTCGAGATCTTCTTCTCATGCAGCAGGATGTACGGCTCCTTGAGCTCGCATTCCATGCGCTCGGCGTCGGTCACGAAATACGGCGACAGGTAGCCGCGATCGAACTGCATGCCCTCGACAACTTCCAGCTCGGTTTCCAGACCCTTGGCCTCCTCAACGGTGATCACGCCTTCCTTGCCGACCTTCTCCATGGCCTCGGCAATGATATCACCGATCTCGCGATCGCCATTGGCCGAAATCGTGCCGACCTGGGCGATCTCCTCCTTGTCCTTCACATCCTTGGACAGACGGCCCAGTTCCTCGGCCACAGCGGCCACGGCCTTGTCAATGCCGCGCTTCAGGTCCATCGGATTCATGCCTGCGGCCACGGCCTTGACGCCCTCCCGGGCAATGGCCTGGGCCAACACGGTGGCCGTGGTCGTGCCATCACCGGCGATATCGGCCGTCTTGGAGGCCACCTCCTTGACCATCTGGGCGCCCATGTTCTCGAACTTGTCTTCCAGCTCGATTTCCTTGGCCACGGATACACCATCCTTGGTGATGTTCGGCGCACCCCACGACTTCTCGAGCACGACATTACGCCCCTTCGGACCCAGTGTCACCCTGACGGCATCGGCGAGCTTGTTGACGCCTGCCATCATCTTGGCTCGCGCTTCTTCTGCGAAACGAATGTCCTTTGCTGCCATTCTTCTTACACTCCTTGATTATGATTTGGTATTTTTCCGGGCATGAGGCCCGTGCAAAACAACGGTCAGGACTCGATCACGCCGAGGATGTCATCCTCGCGCATCATCAGGAATTCCTCATTGTCCAGCTTGATTTCCGTTCCGGCGTACTTGGAGAAGATCACGCGGTCGCCAGCCTTCACATCCAGCGGGCGAACTTCGCCGTTCTCCAGAATCTTGCCCTTGCCCACGGCGATCACCTCGCCCTGAATCGGCTTTTCCTTAGCCGTATCCGGAATGATGATGCCGCCGGCTGATTTCTCTTCCTCGTCCAGACGACGGACGATCACACGATCATGTAAAGGACGAACCTTTGTTGCCATCGTTATTCTTCTCCTGTTCCAGTGAATTTTGAATCGGGACTTGCTCTATAGGGGCGCCCGTCGGGCGATTCAACCCCCAGAGATTCATCGATCTCCGGCCGGCCTTAGCACTCTGCACCGGAGAGTGCTAATTCTCGGGCACATTCGATGCCTGTCAAGACGGCGCCCCGGCCTTGCGCCTCCTCCTCTAGGGCTTGATCAGCGGCGAATCCCCGCCGAGGCGGCTGATGTCTTCCGCCCCCGGAACGACAATGTTGGAAGCCGCCTTGCGGCGCATTTCCTCAAGCTCGCGCACGGTCTCCTCGAGCGCCTGCCTTGCTGCGGGACCGAACTGCGCGATGGCCTGCTCCAGCGTCTCACCCTCGAGATCGAAGCTGATCGGCAACGCCCCGGCCGGCGTCATGACCTGGGCCTGTCCGACGAAACGCACCTTGCGCGTCTCATCCTCCCGCCCATCGGCATGAATTGGAATCAATTTGCGGATCGTACCCAACCGCAGATCGGTGATGATTTCTTCCCGATAAAGCTGCGCGGCATCCATGTTCCAGTCATTGTCTTGTGCTTTCAACATTCATCTCCTTGTCTTTCAGCGGGCGCATGCTTCAGCCGCCCGACCTTTTGGCGCGAATGCCCTCATCCCTGAGGCGGGCTAGCAGGGTCTCGCAATGATCCCCCTGAATCTCGATGCGGCCGTCCTTGATCGTTCCCCCCGTACCCAGGCGTGCTTTCAGGTGTTTCAGCCAAACCTGCAGCCTGGGCCCTTCGAAAGGAAGCCCTTCGATGATCGTCACCACCCTGCCAGCGCGTCCCTTTCGCTCCCTTCGCACCCGGCAGCCCCGTGCCGATGCAGGAGCATCGCTGCGCCCCTTCGGGCGGCTTGCATCCTTTTTGCGACCACGAAGGGAGCCACTTTCGCTCGAGTACACCAATCGCCTGTCGTCTGCCATGGACGCAGTATGGACATGTCCGTCCGTTCGTCCAGCCTCCCGCACCGGGCACAAGACCGATACGGGCATTTTAGCTATACTTGCTTGCATGAAACAATTGCTCTGGTTCGCGCTGGTTGTGCTGGGGCTATCCGCCACAAGCATTGGCTACCTGAATGTAAAAAAGGAAGAACAGCAGTTCTTCGAGGCCTCCCTGCAGCAGCGCGCGCACATGGGCGTGCAGCTGATCCGCGGTGCGCTGATGCAACGCATCGAGGAAGCCCGCGCCATGAGCAGGATGCTGCTTTCCACGGCACGTCATGCTGGCGGAAAGGATGAACTGTCAGCCCAGATCAGGGCATTGAGGTCCATGCATCCGGGCATGCTGCTGCGGATTCAACTGATGCCCGAGGCAGATGGAACGCTGCCGGCCATGTCCGAGTCCTTCGATCCTCCGCTTTTGCGCAGCACGCTCAAGCAAGCCAGACAGCAGAACCGGCATGTGATGATCCTGCCACGCTCCGACCAGACCTGGGTGCTCAGATACATCGACTGGACCCAGAATCACGAAAACCGGTACGTCATCTCCGACTGGAACCTACAAGGCATTGTCTACCAGTCGTTGGCCAAATTGCCCGATGACGGCATCCACGCAAGATTGACGGCCACCCAGCAGGACAAGAACTTTGCCATCTTCGAAACCTTCGCCCAGGAAGAGGGGGACCAGGCCGGGAAGCCTTGGAGCATCCGGCAATCCTTTGACGTCGAAGGCATCCGCTTCCATCTGGAGCTCGTCACGCTCAAGCCATGGCCCACATCCGGGCCCATTGACCCGGCCAGCATGGTGTTCCTGCTTGGCTTGCTGGTGATGCTGGCCTTCGCGCTGGTGCTGATCGGCCGGAACCGATACATCGATGATCTCAACCGAAGGCTGCGCAGGCAGGCCAACATGCTCACGCTGCAACGGGGCGAGTTGGAAGCCACGCTGAACCACGTTGCCGAGGCTATCCTTGTCGCCAATGAAAATGGCGACCTGCTCGGTGCCAACACCAGGGCCAGTCTGCTCCTCGGATATGCCCCGTCCTCCTGGAACGGCCTCAAGCTGGAGCAGCTTTTCTCCAGAGAAGACTGGCCAGTGGTGCAGCGCTTTTTGCAAGATGCTGAAGATATGCCTGAGGAGCAGAAGCCCGTGCATGCAATCACCCGTACCGGCAAGCGCGTTCCCTGCAGCATCCAAATTGCGCGATTCAGGGCCGGCCAGCAGGTGCGCCTGGCCGTGACCCTGCGCGATATGAGCAAGGAGCTCATGCAGCAATGGTTGCATCAGACCATGCTGCAAATCCGGCAGGTCTGCCAAAAACAGACGGCGCTGAATGAACGGCTGCAGCAACTCTTCGGTCTGCTCAAGGGGGACCCATGGGAGATCCTGAACGGTGAGGCGGCCCTATATCTGGTGGAAAAGGGGGCCTTGAAACTGAACGCGACCTCGCCGGACTGGTCCGGACGATACGAGAGCATCTGCCCGCGCATGCAAGGCAGGCCATGCCTGCGAGAAAGCCATGCCTTTCCCTTGCTGCATGCGTTCGATACCCCCAGGGCCAGCCTGTTCGATACCCATCAGGAACACGGCCATCATCTTCTCTGCCTGGAGATCCGGCACCAGGGCGCGCTGCTCGCCATCATGCACATGATGATCAACCAGCCGCCTTCATGCATGCTGGAAGAGTTCTCATCCTTTCTCGCACATCTCGAGGAAGCCCTTGCGCTCATGATCAGCAGCCACCGATCGGAAGAGGAGCTCATTCGTCTTTCCTATTACGATGCCCTGACGGGCCTGCCAAACCGCCGCCTGTTCCTCGATCGCCTTCACCACGCCATCGCCCTGGCCCGGCGCGAACGCGAAAAACTCGCCGTTCTGTACATGGACCTCAATCGTTTCAAGCCCATCAATGACACGCTTGGCCATGAAGCCGGTGATGAAGTGCTCCGGGAATGTGCCAAGCGCTTTCGTCGTTTTCTGCGCGAGTCCGATACGGCCGCCAGACTGGGCGGCGACGAATTCGCCGTGCTGCTACCCAAGACCAATGCGGAAATGGCGCTCAATGTGGCCAAGAAGCTCCTTTTCTCTTTGCAGGAGCCCATCCGCCTAGCCAGGCAAGAGGTCACGATCGGCACCAGCATCGGCATCGCAAGCTATCCCGACGACGGTGAGCAGGCCGAAACCCTGCTCAAGCATGCCGACGCGGCCATGTACCGCGCCAAGAAGAACCACGCCCATATTCACTATTTCTCTCACGAAATGGAAGAAGACGCCCGGCGCATCCTGGCCCTGGAGCAGGACCTCAGCCAGATCGTCGACAAAGGCGCGCTCAAGCTGCACTACCTGAGCAAGGCCGGCGCCTTGACCGACACCGACAAGGCCCACCATGCGTTCCCTGTCTACTACCAACCCAAGCACCGGCTGAGCGACCGACGCATGATCGGGCTGGAAAGCCTCGTCCGCTGGCGCCATCCGATCCTCGGCATGGTCACGCCCAACGAATTCATCCATCTGGCCGAGGAAACCGGCTACATCCACCAGATTTCCGAATGGGTCATCTTCCAGTCCTGTCTGCAGGCAGTCGAATGGGAACGGGAAGGCCTGCTGCCTGGTCGCATCGCGATCAACATCTCCGCGGTTCAGCTCATGCACGAGGGACTGGCTCAGGATATCCTCAAGATCATCCGTCGCGCAGAAGCCAACCCCGAGTGGGTCGAAATCGAAATCACCGAAACGGCCGTCATGCACGATCCCGAGATCGCGGCAAGGGTCATGCAGGAGCTTGTCGACGCCGGCATCTCGATTTCCATTGACGACTTCGGCACAGGGCATTCATCACTGGCCTATCTGAAGCGGTTTCCGGTCGATACGCTGAAAATCGACAAGACCTTCATCCGCGACCTGCCGGATGATGCCGATGACCTGGCCATCGTCCGTTCCATCGCGGCCATGGCCCACGCACTGGATATTCAGGTGCTGGCCGAAGGCATCGAAAGGGAGGCGCAGCTTGATCTGCTGACGCAAAGTGGCTGCGACCTGGGGCAAGGCTTTCTGTTCGGGCGACCCTCGACAGCCAAGGAGCTCACGAAACGCCTGCGCCTGCAGCGAGAGTGAAGCTCATGTATCCACATCCACCTGGACAACGCCATCGCACACCCTGACCGGAAAGGTCTCGACATCCTCATAGGCCGGAGGCGTCAGCGCACGGCCATCGCGCAGGCAAAACCGGGCGCCATGCCGGGGGCAGATGATCTGATCCCCATCCAGTTCACCGCTCGCCAGCTCTCCTCCATCATGCGTGCAAACGTCCTCAATGGCATACCAGTTGCCGTTCAGGTGAAAAACCGCAATGTCCACCCCTGAAACATGCACGACCTTTCGGCTGCCGGGGGGCATTTCATGCTCGCGCGCGACATCCACCCAGGCCATGGGCTAGAACATCCCCAGTTGCAATTTCGCCTCGTCCGTCATGCGGGAGCGATCCCAGGGCGGATCAAAGACCAGCTCGACATGCACATCGGTCACATTGGGCACATCAAGAAGCTTGCGACGCACATCCTCAACGATGAACGGCCCCATGCCGCAACCGGGCGCCGTCAGGGTCATGACCACCTCAACCTCATGACCTCCATCATCGGTCTCCACGACATGCACATCATACACCAGACCCAAATCGACGATGTTGACCGGGATTTCCGGATCATAACAGGTCTTCAGCACACGCCAGACCTCATCCATGTCCACATCGCCATCCGGCACCTGCGCCGGCCGGGACGCCTCGGATGCTCCAAGATCCCTTTCGTCAAGGCCCAGGGCATCAGCATCCTTGCCCTCAATGCGCGCCAGATTGCCTCCGACGGCCACCGTATAGCTCCCGCCCAGCTCCTGCGTGATGCGCACCTGGCTGCCCGCCGGAATCACAATCGGCGTGCCCAGCGGGATGAGCACGGCATCGACATCGCGCCTGACCGCGATCAACCGCCCGCTGTTCATTCGGTCCGGGCCACGCCGCTGCGCTCGATGGCGTTCTTCATCGTATGCCAGCACAGGGTCGCGCACTTGATCCGGCTGGGAAAGGCGCGCACGCCGCCAAGCACGGCCAGCTTGCCCAGGCCGGCCTCATCGTCCGCGCCATCGCCGGATGATGTGACCAGTGCATGGAAGCCCTCGAACAGCGACCGGAACTCCTGCAGCGTCCGCCCCTTCAGCGCTTCGGTCATCAGGGATGCGCTGGCCATGGAAATCGCGCAACCTTCCCCCTCGAAGCGGACATCCTCGATGCGCCCCTGATCATCAATCTTCAGATACACATGCAATCTGTCGCCGCACAAGGGGTTATAGCCCTCGGCCTCATGGCTGGCGTCCTCAAGCCTGCCGAAATTGCGCGGATGCTTGTTGTGGTCCACGATCACCTGCTGATACAGGTCCTTCAAATCAAACACGTTGGCTTCCCCTTCATGCAAACATGGCCTGCGCCCGTTCCAGGGCCTGGAACAGGGCATCCAGATCATCCGATGTGTTATACAGCGCAAATGAGGCGCGCACAGTGGCCGGAACCCCGAATCGCTGCATGACCGGCATCGCGCAGTGGTGTCCGGCGCGAATGGCCACGCCCTCCCGATCCAGGATTGTCCCAAGATCATGGGGGTGTATGCCCTCCATCGTGAACGAAAGCACCGTCGCCCGATGGCCGGCCTCACCAACGAGACGCAGACCCGGTATGGCCTTGGCCCTGCTGACCGCCTCCTGCAACAAGCGCTGCTCATGGGCCGCAATCTCGCACATGTCAAAGCTGCCGAGCCAATCAATGGCCGCACCGAAGCCGATGGCGCCCGCGATGTTCGGCGTTCCCGCTTCAAATTTGTAGGGCAGCTCATTGTATTCGGTACGTTCAAACGTGACCACGCGGATCATGTCCCCGCCACCCTGATACGGAGGCATCTCATCCAGCAGGGCCTCCTTCGCATAGAGCACGCCGATTCCCGTCGGGCCATACATCTTGTGGGCACTGGTGGCGTAAAAGTCACAGTCCAGTTGCTGCACATCGATGGCCATGTGCGCCGCGGCCTGGGCACCATCGACAAGCACGCGCGCACCGACCGCATGGGCCTGGCGAATGATCTCGGCCACCGGATTGATCGTGCCCAACGCATTGGACAAGTGCACGACACCGACCAGCCTGGTTCGCTCGTTGAGCAGGGTCGGCAACTGGTCAAGACAAAGTTCGCCCGCATCATTGATCGGCAGCACCCGAAGCCTCGCCCCCGTGCGCTCGCAGAGCATCTGCCATGGCACGATATTGGAATGATGTTCCATGCCGGTGATGAGGATCTCGTCCCCGGCTCGAAGCCTGGCCGTGCCCCAACTATGAGCAACCAGGTTGATGGCCTCGGTCGTACCTCGCACAAACACGATCTCACGCACCGATCGGGCGTTCAACAGCGCGCGCACCTTCTCCCGGGCAGCCTCGTATGCAGCCGTGGCCCGTTCGGATAGCGCATGAACACCCCGATGAACATTGGCATTGTCCCTCTGGTAATAGGCCTGAATGGCCTGGATGACTGCACTGGGCTTCTGCGTGGTCGCCGCATTGTCGAGATAGGCCAGCGGCCTGCCGTGAACCTGCTGGTCAAGAATGGGAAACTGTGCCCTGATGGCGGCGACATCGAAACTCATGCGAAAGCCTCCAAACCGGACAACATGGCATCGAGCTCTCCGCCGGCATAGGGCAATTTGGCAAAGGCCAGGCGCTCGATGAGCCCGCGCACGGCCGGGACATCAAGCCTGGCCAATACCTCATCGGCGAAGGCAAAAGTCAGCAACTCCCGGGCCTGAGCATCGCTTAGGCCCCTGGCCCTCATATAGAACAATTGCGCCTCGTCAAGCTGCCCGACCGTTGCCCCGTGCGCACAACGGACATCATCATGGTAGATCTCCAGTTCCGGCTTGGTGTCGATCTCCGCGCGATCGGAAAGCAGCAGGTTCGCATTACGCTGCTCCGAATCCGTGCCCACCGCTCCCTCGTGCACGACAACGCGTCCATTGAACACGGCCCGCGAGCGCCCATCGAGAATGCCTCGATATTCCTCCCGACTACGGCAATGGGGTACCCGGTGCTCGATGACCGTGTGCTGGTCCGCATGCTGGCGCCCGGCCGTCAAATACAGGCCATTGAGTTCGCAGGACGCCCCGGACTCGTTCAGGTTCACGACCAGGTCAAGCCGGCTGATCCGCCCACCCAGCGCGATGGCGTGCGATGACAGCTCACTGTCACGGTGCTGGCACACATCCAGACGACCGATATGCATCCTGGCCATTGACTCCTGCTGCAGCCGCACATGCACAAGGCGGGCACCCGCTCCAAGCCAGGCTCGGCTGACGACATTCGTGAACCCCTCCACCTGATCCGGCGTGGCGTATTGTTCAATCACCGTGGCGCGCGCATTCACCCCCAACTCCAGACCATGACACAGGTGGGACGCGCGCGCAGTTCCCACATGCTGAATCAGGATCGGGCGCTCGAGCTCAATGCCGTCGGCAAGCGCGACCACGACGCCATCTCTGGCCCGGGCCGCATTGAGGGCCACCAGGCCGTTGAACAGGCTTTCCTGCTCATCAGCATTCAGGAGCCGAGCGGCGCGAACATCCTCATCGGCCAGCAATCGGGCCAGCGACACAACGCTCACGCCCTCCGGCAACTCCTGTGGCATCTCGATCACATGGTCATCAAGCACCCTGATTCGGTAGGCATCCAGTCCATCGATGTCCGGGAAGGCTGCATCTTCGGGCAATGGCGCCGGCTTCCCTGTTTCCGGACTTTCATCAGCCAGCCAAGGCTCGATGGCCCGCCGTATGTCGGTGTATTTCCAGTGCTCCAGCCGCGGGTGCGGAACGCCGTGGCGCGCGAAGAGCTGCTCGCCCCGCTGGCGCATCTCCCGAATCAGGGCGCTCATGCGGCCGCCTCTTCGCGCACCCAGTCATAGCCGCGCCGGTCCAGCTCCCTGGCCAGCTCCGGTCCGCCGCTCTTGAGGATACGGCCGTCAGCCAGCACATGCACGACATCGGGCCGGACATAATCCAGCAGCCGCTGGTAGTGCGTGACCATGATCATGGAGCGCTCGGGGCTGCGCAGCTTGTTCACGCCCTTGGCCACGATCTTCAGCGCATCGATGTCCAGGCCGGAATCCGTTTCATCCAGGATCGCCAGAGTGGGCTCCAGCACGGCCATCTGAAAGATCTCATTGCGCTTCTTCTCGCCACCGGAAAACCCCTCGTTGACCCCGCGTGACAGGAAGGAGGGATCCAGCTCGACCAGCTCGGCCTTTTCGCGCACAAGCTGCATGAAATCCATCGCATCCAGCTCGGACAATCCGAGGTGACGGCGCTTGGCGTTCACGCCTGCCCTGAGCAGGTAGGCGTTGTTCACTCCCGGAATCTCGACCGGATATTGGAAGGCCAGAAAGATGCCCTCCCAGACGCGCTCCTCGGGGGCCATATCGAGCAGGTTCCGACCCTTGTACATGACCGTGCCAGCCGTAACCTCATAGCCTCCGCGCCCCGCCAGGACATTGGAGAGGGTGCTCTTCCCCGACCCATTCGGCCCCATGATCGCGTGCACCTCTCCGGTCCCGACCTTAAGGTCGATGCCCTTGAGAATTTCCTTGCCGTCAACTGCGGCATGCAGATTCCTGATTTCCAGCATATGCCCTTTCCTTTTTCCTAACCGACTGCGCCTTCCAGCGAGACTTCCATCAGGCGATTGGCCTCCACGGCAAACTCCATGGGGAGCTCGTTGAAGACATCCTTGCAGAAGCCGTTCACGATCATGTTCACGGCATCCTCCTCGGAAACCCCACGGGCCCGGCAATAAAACAGCTGCTCCTCACTGATCTTCGAGGTTGTGGCCTCGTGTTCCATGGTTGCCGAGGCATTCTTGACCTCGACATACGGAAATGTGTGCGCCCCGCATTGGTCCCCGATGAGCAGGGAATCGCATTGCGTGTGGTTGCGCGCACCCTCGGCCTGCCTGCCGATGCGCACCAGCCCGCGATAGGACTGCTGCCCATGCCCGGCCGAGATGCCCTTGGAAACAATCGTGCTTTTCGTGCGCCTGCCCAGATGGATCATCTTCGTGCCGGTATCGGCCTGCTGGTGCATCTTGGTCAGCGCAACGGAGTAGAACTCGCCCACCGAGTCGTCTCCGCGCAGAATGCAGGAAGGATATTTCCAGGTGATCGCGCTGCCCGTTTCCACCTGCGTCCAGGAGATCTTCGAGCGAGCACCGCGGCATTCGCCTCGCTTGGTGACAAAATTGTAAATGCCGCCGACACCGTTCTCATCCCCCGGATACCAGTTCTGAACCGTCGAGTACTTGATTTGCGCATCGTCCAGGGCGATGAGTTCGACAACGGCGGCATGAAGCTGGTTTTCATCCCGCATCGGTGCGGTGCAGCCCTCGAGATAGGACACATAGGAGCCCTCATCCGCGATGATCAGCGTACGCTCAAACTGGCCGGTATTGCTGGCGTTGATGCGGAAATAGGTGGACAGCTCCATCGGGCAGCGCACGCCCTTGGGCACATAAACAAACGAGCCGTCCGTGAACACCGCCGAATTGAGCGCCGCGAAAAAATTGTCCGATTGCGGCACGACCGAACCAAGGTATTCGCGAACCAGATCCGGGTGCTTCTGCACGGCTTCCGAGATCGGACAGAAGATCACACCAGCTTCGGCCAGCCTCTCCTTGAACGTGGTCGCGACTGAAACGGAATCGAACACGGCATCCACGGCCACGCCCGCGAGCATCTCCTGCTCACGCAGGGGAATGCCCAGCTTCTCATAGGTCTCCAGCAGCTTGGGATCGACCTCGTCAAGGCTCTTGGGCGCATCGGCCCTGGACTTCGGAGCAGCATAATAGGAAATCGACTGATAATCGATGGGCTCGTATTGAACATGCGCCCAGTGCGGCTCCTGCATACCCTGCCAATGCCGGAAGGCCTCAAGCCGCCATTCGAGCAACCAGGCCGGCTCGTTCTTCTTGGCCGAAATATGACGGATGACATCCTCATTCAGGCCCGGGGGCAGCGTTTCCTGCTCGATGTCGGTGACAAAGCCGGCATCATATTGTTTGGCGGTCAGATCCTCTGGCCTGACACTCATGATGACACCTCCGTAAGCCGTATGCCATGACGCAACTGGAGCACCGGCGTGAAATCCTCTCGGGCCATGTCAGCCAGAGAAATCGAGGCCAGGGCATCCCGCACCGCCTGATTCAGGCGACGCCAACTGCGCCCGGTCGTGCAGACATCCCATTGCTCGCAATGGGCATCCTCGAGGCTGCATTCGGTCAGCGCCATGCGTCCCTCCAGACAGTCGATGATCTCGCAAACATTGATGCGCTCGGGGGAGCGGGCTAGACGATACCCGCCATGCGCACCCCGCACGCTTTCCAGCAGGCCTGCGCCCATGAGCGTCTGCAGCAGCTTGCTTACCGTCGCACCGGGCACATGCGTGATTTCCGCCAGCTCCTGCGAGCTGACCAGCTCGCCCTGCTGCCTTGCCATGTGCGTCATCAGCAGAATGCCGTAATCCGTCAGTTTGGTCAGTCGTAACATGCTCCACCCAGTAATGTGGAGCATTCTAGTCCAATTTTGAATGCGGAGCAATACACTCTTGTTTGGAAGCGTCCCTTCCCATTGCCCCAAGACCTTGCTAGATTGGCATATGAGATGAATTAATGCTATGAAAAGGCGCGGAAAAGGAAGGGAGGAGTACACGGCTCCGCCGGCTGAGCGGATACTGCAATTGAAGCTTTGTCTCGGCATCGTGTGCCCGGTGCTGCTTCTCATGGCCCTGATCAACTATTCCGAGCAGCACGACGCGCTCGCGCTGGCCGAAGGCATCGTGCTTGCGACGGTCTTTCTGCCACCACTTTTCATCCCGCAGCAAACCATGCTGCGCCACCCGATCTACCTCGATGCCGGCGAATGCCTGCTGCTTGCCGGCGCCACGGTCATCTTCATCCTGCTGCTGCTCGATGGCGGAGTCGCTGGCAGCGGCATCCTGTGGCTGCCTTTGTTTCCCTTTGCGGCCTTCCACCTGCGCGGCATTCGCCAGGGATGGCTATGGATCGCCGCTTCGACCGTGCTGGCCGTCATTGCCCTGGCCCACGAAGGCTCGGTCTATTCCGCCAAGGAACTGTGGATGTTCCTGCCCGCCTACGGCTTCTACGTCGTTCTCGCCTATCTGATCAACAGCTTCCGGCTGCAGAACGCGGCCATACTTGATGAAAAGGTTCGCCAGCGCACGGCCAGGCTCGAGTTTCTCGCCCTGCATGACGAATTGACGAACCTGCTCAACAGACACGGCTTTACAGAGCGGCTCGGGCACCTGCTGGGCGAACCGGAAACGCCCCCATTGTCCGTGTTGCTCATCAACTGCAGCCGCTTCCAGGAAATCAACAACCTGCTGGGTTATGAAAACGGCAACCTGTTGCTCCGGCAGATGGCCAACCGCATCGAAACGCACACGGCAACAGACGCGGATATCGCGGCCCGTCTCGGGGCGGATGAATTTGCCGTGATTCTCAAGGGAAACAATCCCTTCGCGGCGGCCGCGGCGCTGAAGGAGGAGCTCGAGCTGCCATACGGCATCGGCCGCGACCATGTCGAGATCGAGGTGCGCATGGGCATGGCCCATCATCCCCAACACGGCAAGAGTGCCGAAGAGCTGTTGCGTCATGCGGACATCGCCCTGCGCACGTCGCGCACGCTGAAGAAAAGTCCGATCATCTATGACGAGCGACAAAACCCGTACAGCCTGCGGCGGCTCGAGCTGTTCGGTCAGCTGCGAGGGGCGTGGCAACGGGACGAACTCGTCCTGCATTTCCAGCCCAAGGTGGATCTCGCAACCGGGCGCATGGTCGCGGCCGAGGCGCTGGTGCGCTGGAACCACCCCAAGGATGGCATGATCCCGCCCGCCGAATTCATCAGCATCGCCGAGGAAAGCGGTCTGGTGCGCCCCCTGTCCAAATGGATCCTGGCCCGTGCCTTTGAACAGCAGCATTGCTGGCTGGACATGGGGCTGGACATCAGCATCGCCATCAACCTTTCCATGCTTGACCTGACAGACCCGGGCTTCCCCAAGAGCATTCATGCATTGCTCGATGGAAAACCGGAGCTCGCCCGGCACATCACGCTGGAAATCACCGAAACGTCGTTCATGGAATTTCCCGACATCGCTCAAGACGTCATCAGGCAACTGGGTCAGATGGGCTTTTCCATCTCCATCGACGACTACGGAACGGGCTATTCCTCGCTGTCCTATCTGCTGGATCTGCCGGTCAGAGAGGTAAAAATCGATCAGTGCTTCGTCAAGAAAATGAACGAGAATGCAAAGAGTGCGGCCATTGTGCGCTCGACGATCGCCATGGCCCATGCGCTGAATCTCCGAACCGTGGCCGAAGGTGTCGAAGACAAAAAAACGGCTGAGATGCTTGCATCCATGGGCTGCGATCTCGGACAGGGCTACTTCTTCTCGCGTCCGGTGCCGGCCGAAAAGATTCCCGAACTGTACCGGCGGCGGACCCAACCCCTCAAAAGGAGGCCATCATGAGCAATGTGGAACTCAAGGCCATCGAACGCCCGCGCTATGGTCGGCACTACCGGCGCGGCTATGTCGGCTTCACCTATCATAGCGACCATGTCTTTGCCAAGGGAACGGTCTGGTTCACGCGATGGGAACGCATGTCGGACATCAAGGTCAGTCACGCCCTGCTGGTCTCGGGCAGAGACGAGTGCATCGAGGCCGTGGGCACAGGCGTGCGTCGCCACAACCTGCATGAGTATTTTGATGACGAACACTGCCAGATTTTCTTCCGCAAACCACGCTCATGGTCGCAGAACATGGCCAGGCGCATGATCAACTTGGCGACCAAGGAAATCGGCAAGGACTATGACTCAAGCCTGATCATCAGCGATGCGATCATCGGAAGTTTCGCCGGCCATCTGCTGAACCGCATCACACGCCACAAGCTGGAGGAACTGCTCAGCGAGGCCCTGAACCATGACGATCGCTGGATCTGCAGCGAACTGGTGGCCTATTGCCTGGATAGTCAGCCCGAGCTGCATGATCGCAGCGTTCTCGCCCAGCCCAATGCCGCCATCACGCCCCAGGAGCTTTTCGAGGATGATGAGATCTTCGTGCCTTGGAAACGGGAGCCGACATGACAGCGCGTCAACCCGGATTTTTCATGATGAGCGTGCGCCGGGATTTGAAATGTCGAAACCCAAAAAGGGGTGCATCGGAATGGACATGTTATTGAAGATGGACACCCTGCATTTCACGGTGCCATCCATTCACGATCACATGAAACATCCAGGCTAAAGCGCCGGCGTGATGATGCGCACGAGGTTCTCGCGAAAACGCCGCCATTCGCTGTCGATGGGCACAAAGCCGGATGAGGCTGCATCCAGGGCATCGAACAGGGCCAGCAGATCGCTGATCGTGCGTTCATCGTAGCACAGCGTGACCACCTCGTAATTGATTAGCAGAGAACGATAATCCAGATTGGCCGAGCCCATCATGGCCAGAGCCCGATCAAAAACGACGGCCTTGGCATGCAGCATGCCTTGCGAGAAGCAGCGGATCTCGACCCCCGCCTCAGCCAGTTCGCGCATGTAGGGAGCCCTTCCCCAGTCGAAGATCAGGTGATCGGTTTTTTCCGGCGTAAGCAGGCGAACGCGCACCCCGCGCTTGACGGCCATCATGACCGCCTCAAGCACCAGTTGATCCGGTATGAAATAAGGCGTCATCATATGAATCTCGCTGCTCGCCTGATGAATCGCGCACAGCAGGGCCTCGCGCAGCGAGTCCTGCTCGAGATCCGGCCCCGAGGGGATGACCTGGACGACCTGGCTGCCTTGCAAGAGGGGCGCGTTGTCCACGTCCAGCGCCCTGCCCGTCGCGTAATGCCAGTCCGCTGCAAAGATCTGCGCGTACATCGGCACGACGGCGCCCTGCAAGCGGAAGGTCATGTCCGCCCAGGTTTCGGCGATATCCGGATCAAGGTATTCCGCACCAAGATTGATGCCTCCGGCGATGATCCTGTGCTGGTCAAACAGATAGATCTTGCGATGGTTTCTCAAATTGATGCGGCTCTTGAACAGCGAACCCAGGGGCTGAAAAAACGCGACCTCCCCGCCGGCTTCGATGAGCTCGCTAAAAGCGCCCCGATGCAGATAGGCGCGCATGCTGCCAAAGGCATCGATGAGCAAGCGCACACGGACGCCCTGGCGGGCCTTTTCGGCCAGCAGGCCGAGCAACTCCTTGCCCGTGGCATCGAGACGGAAGATGTAGGTCTCAAGATGAATGCTGCTTCTAGCCTGCTCAATCGCTTGCAAGAGCCAGGACCTGGCCATGGCGGGCTCGATGGTTAGCTCAAGGTTGTTGCCCCCCAAGGCTGGCGGCAGACCATTGCTGACGCAGAGCTTGTGAACCTGTTGCTGCAGGGGCTGCCCGGGATGACGGATCGTGGCCGAGGGAAAGCCCAGCAAGGGCTTGGGGCGGCGGGCAAACACCTTTCGGGAGGCGAAAAGCAGGTACAGCAGCGCCCCGACCCAAGGCATGAGCATGACGAGAAGAAGCCAGATAATCAGGGTCTGCGTCGGACGGCGATGGTAAAGCACATGCAGCGCAACCGGCAGGGCAAGAAGCATGTCTGGCTCGAAGAGCCCGTAGACCAGATCGAACATCATGAAACCCAAGGATGCGCATGCATGGCCCGTCCAACTTGCAGGCGAGCCGGCGCCTTGTCAACGGTGTGTTTGGGAAGAAAAAACCCCTTCGGAGAGTTGTCTCGACGAAGGGGTTTGGGTAAAGATCCTGGCATCGACCTACTCTCCCGTAGCGAGTGCTACAGTACCATCGGCGCTGAGGGGCTTAGCTTCTGAGTTCGGGATGGGATCAGGCGTTTCCCCCTCG
>WFOK01000066.1 GCA_015488115.1 Mariprofundaceae bacterium | reverse complement strand
TCCGTAGTCGATGACCGTATCCTTCAGCCCGCCGGTTGCTCGCACCACGGGAACGGTCCCGTAGCGCATGGCCATCAGTTGCCCCAGCCCGCAAGGCTCGAATCTCGAGGGCATCAGGAAGATGTCTCCGCCGGCGTAGATCTTTCTGGCCAGGGGTTCATTGAAGCCGCGCCAGAAATGCATGTGCGAGGGGTGGGCATGGGCCAGGGCGCTGAGCGCATGTTCGATGTGGGGATCGCCCGAGCCGAGCACGACAAGCTGGTAGCCCCGCTCGATCCAGCGGCGGGCATTGGCCAGCAACAGGTCGATGCCCTTTTGCTCGGCCAGCCGGGAAATCAGGGTCAGCAGCGGCCGATCCGGATCGATGTCCAGCCCGCATTCGCGTTGCAGGGCCTGCTTGCAGGCCCGCTTGCCCCGGGGCCGGTCGGCATTGAAGCGCGCCTCGATGCATGCATCGGTGGCCGGATTCCAGGCCTCGACATCAATGCCGTTGACGATGCCGGTCAGGCGATCCGCATGGTTGGCGATGAATCCCTCAAGCTGGCATCCATATTCGGGTGTCATGATTTCGCTGGCATAGCTCGGGCTTACGGTCGTGATCGCGTCGGCTTCCATGATGCCGGCCTTCATGCAGTTGATCTGACCGTGAAACTCGAAGCCTTCCGGATGGAAATGGTGGGTGGGAAGGCCAAGCCGGTGCAGCCACTCGGCGGCGAAGATGCCCTGATAGGCAAGGTTGTGGATCGTGAACACCGTGCTTGCAGCCGCGATGGAGCGCAGGTGAAGGTACTGGGTGCGCAGCAGGGTGGGGACCATGCCCGTCTGCCAGTCGTGACAGTGGATGATGTCGATGCGATCGCAAAGCCTGGCTGCCACCTCGAGCGCCACGCGGTCGAAGGCGATGAAACGCAGCAGATTGTCCTCGTAGGCCCCTCCCGGCGGCCCATAGAGCCCCTCGCGGTCGTAGAGATCGTCCTGCTCGACGAGCAGGTAGCGAAGCCCCTGGTGATGCACCTCATGGATCGGAAAACAGCGCTGCACGCCATCCGCCCACATGTCGATGGACATGCCCGTGAACTTCGGTGCAAAGCCGGCACGTTCGATCTGCCTTCTGTAATACGGCAGGATGACATGGACATTCACGCCAAGCTGCCGGAGCGCCTGCGGCAGGGAGCCCACCACATCGGCAAGCCCGCCGGTCTTGGCCAGCGGGGCGGCTTCGGATGCAATGAACACGATGTTGAGCATGACGCCCCCTCCTTGAGCGAACGCTAGCAGTTCTTTTCCCGACCTTGAACAGGGCGTCGACAGGGGCGTCTTTTTGTCGATAATGGATGCACCGGCGGCGTGGTTGCCGGCAGCAAGGCAAAAGGGGAGGACATGAGCAGCGCACTGAGGCAGACCCGGGCATGGCAGGCCCTTGAGCAACATGCGCAAGTGATGAAGGCCGTGCACATGCGCGAGCTTTTTCAACAGGATCCGCATCGGTTCGAACGGTTCTCACTGCAGCTTGACCACATGCTTGTGGACTATTCGAAGAATCTCGTCACCGATGAAACCATGGCCCTGCTCATGCAACTTGCGCGGGAACGCGAGCTTGGCCGATGGATCATGCGGATGTTTGAGGGTGAGAAGATCAACCTGACCGAGAACAGGGCCGTGCTGCATGTGGCCCTGCGCAATCGCTCCAACCGGCCCATCCTCGTGGATGGACAGAACGTGATGCCGAAGGTCAACCGCGTGCTCGAACGCATGCGGGTCTTCACGGAAGCCGTTCGCGGCGGACGTTGGCTGGGCTCCACGGGCAAGCGCATCACCGACATCGTCAACATCGGCATCGGCGGTTCCGATCTGGGACCACTCATGGTCACCGAGGCGCTCAGGCCCTATGCGCAGCCGGGCCTCAGGGTCCACTTCGTGTCCAATGTCGATGGCACGCACATCGTGGAGACCCTGAAGGGCCTGCACAGGGAAACCACGCTGTTTGTCGTGGTGTCCAAGACGTTTACGACCCAGGAAACCCTGGCCAACGCGCATACGGCCAGGGACTGGTTCCTGACCCGGGGAGGCACCAAGGAGGCCGTGGCGCGGCATTTCGTGGCCGTTTCCACGAACGCGGAAGCCGTGGCGGCCTTCGGCATCGACCCGGCCAACATGTTCGAGTTCTGGGACTGGGTCGGTGGCCGCTATTCGTTGTGGAGTGCCGTGGGGCTGAGCATCGCGCTGTCCATAGGCATGGACCGTTTCGAGGAGTTGCTGGCCGGCGCACACGCCATGGACGAGCACTTCAGAACGACTGAGTTCGAGCGCAACATTCCCGTCGTGTTGGGCATGCTGGGCATCTGGTACAACAACTTCTTCGGGGCCGCCAGCCATGCCATTCTTCCCTATGACCAGTACCTGCACCGTTTTCCCGCCTATTTCCAGCAGGGCGACATGGAGAGCAATGGCAAGCGCGTGACGCGGGACGGCAAGCCGGTGGATTACGATACCGGACCGATCATCTGGGGCGAGCCGGGAACGAACGGCCAGCATGCCTTCTATCAGCTCATTCATCAGGGTACCAGGCTGGTGCCATGCGATTTTCTCGCTCCCGTGGAGAGCCAGAACCCCGTGGGTGATCATCATCG
The DNA here is from genome assembly GCA_015488115.1 of Mariprofundaceae bacterium. Taxonomy (GTDB): domain Bacteria; phylum Pseudomonadota; class Zetaproteobacteria; order Mariprofundales; family Mariprofundaceae; genus J005. The sequence goes on along the minus strand of WFOK01000066.1, from coordinate 5,026 downwards.
GCTGCTGCTGTCCAATTTCTTCGCCCAGACCGAGGCGCTGATGCTGGGAAGGACGGAGGCCGAGGCGAGGGCGGAGATGGAACAGGCGGGCCTGCGGGATGATGAGATCGAACGCCTGCTGCCGCACCGCGTGTTTCCGGGCAACCGGCCGAGCAATTCGATCCTGTTTACCAAGCTGACGCCCTTCGTGCTTGGCATGCTCATTGCGATGTACGAGCACAAGATTTTCGTGCAGAGCGTGATCTGGGACATCAATGCCTTCGACCAATGGGGCGTCGAGTTGGGCAAGCAGCTTGCCCGACGCATCCTGCGGGAGCTGGAAGGCGATGATGAAGTGCGGTCACATGATGCCTCCACCAACGGCCTGATCAATCATTACAAGCGATTGCGGCCGGAATGAGGGCGCAGGTGGAACGGCGACCGGCCGGCCGCTAGCTTGCCCCCGATGGAGACGCATGCGCTGTTTCGCCTGATCAACGATGCCCATTCGCCATGGGCGGACGCATTCTTCGGCCTGATCAGCGGGCTTGGCGATGGGCTTGTCGTGGCGCTTCTGTGCGCCATGTTGATGCTGGTCCGCCTGCGGCTGGGTATGGCGGCCATGGGCGCGTTCATCGTTTCGGGGCTGATTGCGCAGTTGTTCAAGCACATGATCGCGGCGCCGAGGCCTCCAGCCGTGCTGCAGGATGTGCATGTGCTCGGGGATGTGCTATACGGTCATTCGTTCCCCTCCGGGCATGCGACCTCCGATGGGGTCATGGCGACGGCCGTGTGCCTGCTGTGGGGGCTGAAAAGCTGGCGGGCCTGGCTGGGCGCGCTGCTGTTCGCGCTCGCGGCCCTCGGCAGGGTCTATGGTGGCGTGCACTTTCCGCTGGATGTCGGGGTTGGTTTCGTTCTCGGCTGCGTGGTCATGGCCGCATGCTGGTGGGCGGCTCGCCGCTGGATACCCGAACATTGGGAGCAGCATGCATGGGCCTGGAAGATCTCGACGATGCTGGTTGCGCTGCTGGCCGCGGTACTCGGCCTGGGTTATCGCATCCAGCCGTCAACGGCAGGGGCATTGGGCCTGGTGCTGCCCGTGCTCGCATTGGCCTTCGCGGCCCGCACATGGAAGCTGAGGCATGAGCGGAAAGGCTGAGACCCGGGTTCATTTCGAGCTGCTTGAACGGCCGGATCGCGTGGAGGGTATCGCCGGATTGCTGCTGCGCCGCGGCCGGCTTGTGCCGCATGTGCTGGTGCTGTGTCCGGATGCGGGCTTCATGGCAGCGCTCGATGAGCGGCTGTGGACCATCCATCCGGAATCGTTTCTGGCCCATGGCGTGGCCGGTCCCGATGCGGAAGAGAATGCCATGCAGCCGATCCTGCTGGCCCAGGATGTCGTGCGGGACAATCGCCCGGCCGTGCTGATCAACGGATGCCTCGAGGTGCCGCCGGATGTGACCGGTTTCGAGCACATCGTCGATTTCGTCGATGGCTGGGATGAGCGGCTCAAACAGGCGGCCAGAGAGCGCTTTCGCACCTACCGGCAGATGGGTTTTGCGCCCGAGTATCTGGGCCGGAAGGGCCGGGACTCCGCGTGAGCGGTGGTTGCCCCGAGAGGGGGGAGACGTAGCATGGCCGGCCCGCCGAGCCAAAGGATCTGGAGAGAAGGAAACTGCGATGAGTGAGCAAACGCTTGCGAAGGTGTATGACCCGAAGGCTGTCGAGCCGGCCATCAGTGAGATGTGGCTGAGTTCCGACGCCTTCCAGCCCGACGAAAAGGCCGAAGAAAGCTATTGCATCGTCATTCCGCCGCCCAATGTGACTGGCAGCCTGCACATGGGGCATGCCTTCACGTTCACGATCCAGGATATCCTGATCCGTTGGCAGCGCATGAAGGGCAAGGCCGTACTCTGGCAGCCCGGCACCGATCATGCGGGCATTGCGACCCAGATGGTCGTCGAGCGCCTGCTCGACAAGGAAGGCGTGTCGCGCCGTGAACTGGGGCGGGAGCGTTTTCTCGACCGCGTATGGCAATGGAAGGAGGAGTCCGGCGGCACGATCGTGCGTCAGCTCAAGCGCCTGGGGGCCTCGTGCGATTGGAGCAGGGAGCGATTCACGCTTGATGAGGGGCTGTCGCGCGCCGTGCGCGAGGTGTTCGTGCGCCTGTATGAAGAGGGCCTGATCTATCGCGGCAAGCGGCTCGTGAACTGGGATCCGGTGCTTGAGACGGCCGTATCCGATCTCGAGGTGCAATACGAGGAGGAAAGCGGGCATTTCTGGCATATCCGTTATCCGCTGGCCGATGATCCCTCGCGTTCCGTCATTGTGGCCACGACGCGTCCGGAAACCCTGCTCGGGGACGTGGCCGTGGCTGTTCATCCGGAGGATGAGCGTTATCGCGACCTGGTCGGTCGCGAGCTGCTGCTGCCGCTGACCAGCCGGCGCATTCCGGTCATTGCCGACGAATATGTCGATCCGGCCTTCGGGACCGGCTGCGTCAAGATCACGCCGGCCCATGATTTCAATGACCATGAGGTCGGCCAGCGTCATGGCCTGCCCATGATCAACATCTTCACGACGCGGGCCCATATCGTCGATGATGAGATCATTCCAGCCAAGTATCGCGGGCTGGACCGCTATGAGGCGCGCGAGGTCATGGTGGCCGACCTGGATGCCGAGGGGTTGCTGGAAAAGGTCGAGGAGCATGTGCACAAGGTTGGCCGGGGCGATCGCTCGCATGCGGTCATCGAGCCCTATCTGACCGATCAGTGGTTTGTGCGCATCGAGCCACTGGCCCGGCCGGCCATCGAGGCCGTTGAATCGGGAGCGATCCGCTTCATTCCGCGCTTCTGGGAGAAGACCTATTTCGAATGGATGCGCAATATCCAGGACTGGTGCATATCCAGGCAGCTCTGGTGGGGACACCGCATCCCTGCATGGTATTGTGACGATTGCGGGCATGTCACGGTTGCCCGCCAGGACCCGGAGCGTTGCCAAGCTTGTGGATCGACCTCGATCCGCCAGGACGAGGACGTGCTCGATACATGGTTCTCTTCCGGGCTCTGGCCCTTTTCCACGCTCGGCTGGCCGGAGGACACCGAGGAGCTCAGGCGCTTTTATCCCACCGATGTGTTGGTGACCGGTTTCGACATCATCTTCTTCTGGGTGGCCCGCATGATCATGATGGGGCTCAAGTTCACCGGGGATGTGCCATTCCGCGACGTCTACATCCATGCCCTGATCAGGGACGCCCAAGGCCAGAAGATGAGCAAGTCCAAGGGCAATGTCATCGATCCGCTGGAGATGATCGAGGCCTATGGCGCGGATGCGCTCAGGTTCACGTTGACACACATGGCCACGCCCGGCAGGGACGTGAAGCTGGACGTCAAGCGCATCGAGTCGAATCGCAATTTCATGAACAAGATCTGGAATGCAGCGCGTTTCGTGTTCATGAATCGCGGTGATGCTGCGCCCGATCATGACATCGAACCGGAGCTGCTGGCCAACCGCTGGATTCTTTCCGAGCTCGATCGCGTGGCGGCCGACGTGGAGCAGGCATTGAGCGAATATCGCTTCAACGAGGCGGCGGCAAGCCTGTATGGGTTCATCTGGGGCGCGTATTGCGACTGGTATGTCGAGGCGGCCAAGGTTGCGCTTCATGGCGATGATGCCTCAAGCAGGCAGGAGACGCGCGTGACCATGCTGACGGCCATGGACGGCTGGCTGCGCCTGCTGCATCCGATCTGTCCGTTCATCAGCGAGACGCTGTGGCAGGAGCTGCATGGGCCGGATGCACGCCTGGTGACCAGCCGATGGTATGAGGCAGCCGGACGCGAACGGGATGCGCAGGCACGTGAGGACATGGAGCGCATCATTGAGGTGGTTTCGGCCATCCGTTCGATTCGAGGCGAGATGAATATCGCGCCGGGCAGGCGCATCGAGGTCAGGCTGGCCTGTGAGCCATTCGCGAGGGATCGCCTGGCCGGGCAGCAGGAGTTGCTTCATGCGCTGGCCAGGCTTTCCTCGATCGACTGGATCGATGGCGATCAGGACGTGCCGGGCGCGGCCGTGGCGCCCCTGTCCGATTGCACGGTTTACGTACCGCTGGCCGGTCTCGTGGATATCGGCGAGGAGCTTGCGCGCCTGGAAAAGAATGCAGCAAGGCTCGATCGCGAGATCGCCAAGCTGGAGAACAAGCTGGCCAATCCGAAGTTCTGTGCCAGGGCGCCCGAGGAGATCGTCAGCGGCGTGCGCTCGGAGCTTGCGGAACTGCAGAAGCGGCGCTCGGAACTTGCGGCGGCCATGGAGCGTCTGCGCGCCATGTAGCGCGGCTTAGCCGCGGGTGAAGACCCAGTCGTTGTCCGAGGACAAGTCCTCGCGGAAGGCGTAGCCGTTCCAGTTGAAATCCGGCAAGTCCCCGATCTCGGTGATTGCGTGCTCGATGATGAAACGCGCCATCGCGCCACGGGCGCGCTTGGCGAACAGGCCGACGGTCCTGTACCCCCTGGGTCCGGCCTCCTTGAAATGGATCGTGACGATGCGGCCGTCGAAACGTTTCGGCCGGATGGCCTTGAAGTATTCGTTTGAGGCAAGGTTGATCAGCGTGCGGGGGGGCTGGCTTTCCCTGTTCAGTTCATCGGTGATGCGCATGCCCCAGAAATCATAGAGCGTGCGGCCGCGTTCCGTGGCCAGTCGCGTGCCCATTTCCAGGCGGTAGGGCTGTATCAGGTCCAGCGGACGCAGCAACCCGTAGAGTCCGGAAAGGATGCGCAGATGCCTTTGTGCGTAGCCCAGTGCTTCGGGCGACAGGGTGTCGGCATCCAGTTCCTGGTAGACATCGCCTCGGAACATGAACAAGGCGGGGGCCGCATTCTCAGGCGTGAACGGACGCGCCCAGGCCTGGTATCGGGATACATTCAGGTCGGCCAGTTTCATGCTGATGTTCATCAGGTTGGCGATCTCGAAGCTGTCCATGTTACGCAGGTGTTCGACAAGCTGCTCCGCCTCGTCAAGGAATGCCGGTTGCGTGGTGCCGCTTGACGGT
>WFOK01000065.1 GCA_015488115.1 Mariprofundaceae bacterium | reverse complement strand
GTCAGCACAATACCGGCGAGCTTGACGCAGAGGATCGTGGTCAGACCGATCGTACCATAAAGCAGCAGGCGCAACGGCGAGGCGGGCATGCCGCCGGCCGCCGCGCTGATGGGGTCGAACGCCAAGCTCCACCATGATCTGAACGACAGCATGGATATGGCGAGGATCAAAAGACCGAGTCCCCACAGCCAAGCGCGTTCGGCTGCACCGATGGTCAGGATGTCGCCGAACAGCAGGCCGAACAGGTCCACTTGTCGGGTCCCTGCAAGGGATAGCAGAATGATGCCCAGCGCCATGCTGCCCGCAAACAGGATGCCCGTGCTGGCGTCTTCATGAATGCCATGACGCTCGGGCATCAAGCCAAGAAACAGCGCGATCGCAATGGCGAACACGGTGGCCGTCGGCAAGAGCGGCAGGCCGAGAAGCACGGCCATGCCCAGTCCCGCAAGCGCGGAGTGCGAGACGCCCACGGTCAGAAACGAAAGGCGATGGGCCAACACCATGACCGAAATGCTTGCTGTCACCAGGGCGATGGTCATCGTGGGCAGGATTGCAGCGCTCATGACCGGGCTGCCAAAAAACGCCATCAACAGCTTGGTGATCATCGGTTGTCCCAAGAGCAACCGATGCAGGCGGCGTCGTGAGCCATGAAATGAACGTGCTCCCCATACATGAGTTTCCAGACATCGGCGGGGATCTGTTCGCCGCGGCCTGCATGGTAGTGAATCCTCCGGTTCAGGCAGGCGACCGAATCGACATGGCTGCTGACGGCCGCGATGTCATGGTCGACCATGATGATGCTCATGCCCCTTTCATCACACAGCCGGCGCAGAAGCCGATACAGTCTTTCCTGTGCCTGACTGTCCAGCGCGGCCGATGGCTCGTCGAGCAGCAGCAGCCGGGGCATTCTCACGAGGGCGCGGGCAATGCGGACACGTTGCCTCTGACCGCCGGAGAGCCGCCGGTAGTCCTCGTTGGCCAGTGCACGGATATCCATCATCTCCAGCGCGGCCGCTATGGCGTTCTCGAAGCGACGGAGAGGAGTGAGCGGATTGCCGTAGTCGGTCATGCCCATGGCCACGACATCCCTGACGCGCACGGGAAGATGAGGCTGCTGCGTCGGCAATTGCGGCAGAAATCCGACATGGCGCAGCAGCGTTCTTCGGTTGAAGCGTTTCAGGCACTGGCCGAAGAGATCGATATGCCCGTGATCGGGCTGGATCAGGCCGGCGAGCAGGAGCAGCAACGTGCTTTTTCCTGCTCCGTTGGGACCAACGATGCCCATGAAGTGCCCGGGATCCAGACGCAAGGAGATGCCGTCGAGAACGGGCGGCTTGCCACCGTAACGCAGATCGTGGATGTTGACGACATGAGCCATGATCAGTGCTTCGGCAGGCGCTGCAGGTTGCTGCGCATCAGCTCATCCCAGGACTGGCCGCACGTTCCTATGGGATCGAGCATGAGTATGCGGGCGGGCGGATGGATCTGTCGGGCCAGCCAGTGGAGCGTGCGGCTGTCATGACGGGTATCTCCGATCAGCCAGACGGACGGATGCTCCTTGAGCAAGCCGACGGCCTGCTCAAGCAGATGCGGCTTGTGGCCCGCGCCATGGGGGCCTGCTTCCAGCAGCAGGTGAACCTTCACATCCGAGGCCTTCAACAGCGGCAGCCAGGAAGCATGCTGAAGAATGACGCCATGCGCCTTCAGATCGCCAAGCCCCTGTTTCCATTCAAGGGCGATCTGACGAACCCTCGCCTTGCTCTTCGGGAGTCTGGCTTCAATCTCGGGTTTTCTTTCGGGAAAGGCCCCGGACAATACGGCTGCAAGCCTGTCCAGCGCGGGGCTGACGCGGGCCGGATCCAGCCAGCCGTGGGGCTCATGCTCCCATAGCGAGATCGTTTGGGCTCTTGTCTGCTGCTCGAGGAACGACCAGCTGGCATCATCGGCCAGCGAACGCACCACGAGCCGGGCACGGTGCCATTGCTCGGTTTGTCGCGGCGTAAGCGTGAAGCGATGGGGATCCGCATGAGCGGGCAGCAGGCACTGTACCCTTGCATCGGGAAGCAGCATGCGCACCAGGCCTGCAAGCGGTGGCAAGGTGGCCGTGATGGCTTCCGTTGCCCACAGGGGGGAGGCTAGCAGCAGGCATGCCAGACCGGGCAGAAGCAGCAAGGCGTTCCGGAGGATGTCTTTCATCCCGCGCATGCTAGCAGCATGGAAGCCGATGCTGAACGTTGTCGAGCGGCCGCCCGCAAGCCTTGCAACAGACGGCGATTCGCCCATGCTGCGTCGCGTGATGAACGCTAGGCTCATGCATAAGGCAGCCCGGAAGGCAGGCGAGCGGCTGGTCCGGCTCTTGCCGGCGGACATGCATCCTGACATGGGGCGCGTGGCCGTCGGCTGGTCCGGCGGGGTGGATTCGACCGCGCTGCTCTTGGCCCTGCATGCCGGTGGCTGGGATGTTATTGCCTGGCACGTCGATCATGGCTGGCGCCGTGACTCGGCGGAGCATGCACGCCTGCTCAGGCTGTGGGCCGGGATGTTGGGTGTTTCATTCCATTGCCGGAGGTTGGGTGCGTCTCCGGCATCGAATCGGGAGGCGCATGCCAGGGCAGAGCGCTGGCGCTGTTTTGAAGCCTGGGCTTCTCGCCAGCATGTGCGGCATCTGTTTTTGGGGCATCAGGCGGATGAACAGGCAGAAACCATTTGCCTGCGTCTTCTTCAGGGGGCCGGTGTGGCCGGATGCCGGGGCATGCTTCCCACGAGGAGGATGGGGCCTTTGATGGTTTACCGTCCCTTGATGGGGGTACGGAAGGAGGTGCTTGCCGGGATCCTTGCCGTCCACGGGGTGCCCTGGATTGAGGATGCAACCAATGCGGATCTTTCGCTGTGGCGCAATCGCGTGCGCCATCGGCTTTTTGCCGCCATGCGTGATGCGGGAAAAGATCCGGTCGAGCTGTTCTTGCGCTGGGGGCGTGCTGCGGAACGGCTTTTCCGGCGCCTGGATGAACGGGCCTCGGCCATTCCGCGGCTGGTGGAAGATGCCGGAGTTTCGGTCTCATGGTCCGACTGGCTTGCTGCCCCGCCGCCGGTCCGCGCATTACTGTTGCAGCAAATGCATCGCTTGCTGTTCGGACCGGCTTCGACGCCCGGGCGCCGTCATATTGAACTGGTCGAGCGCTGGACCGTGCAGGGTGGGCATGGGGGGCTTGATCTTTCCCGTTGCAGGCTTGAGCGACGCAAGCATCGCTTGCATCTGGGTGTGGGGGTGGCAAGGTTCCGCTGAGCGGCATTCCTTCATCGAGCCTTAATCTTTCGGCTTTATGTTGCGCTTGCTGGAATCTTTTTTGGTCAGAGGTTGATGTTTCATGGGTCGGAATTTGCTGCTGTGGCTGGTCATCGGCCTGACGATGATGAGCTTGTTCAACATGTTTTCAACGCCGATGCACGATGGCGAGAAGATGTCCTATACGGCATTCATGGACAAGGTCGACAAGGGTCTTGTTGAAACGGCGACCATCAAGGAGCACCGGGTTGTCGGACAGTACCGGGATCTGCAGGGCGAGCTCAAGACCTACGAGGTCGTCGTGCCCGATGACCCCACCCTGCCGCGGCGGCTTCTCGATCAGCATGTCATCGTGAACGTCAAGGAGAAACAAGAGGTTCCGTTCTTTCTCTCGGTGCTGATTTCATGGTTCCCGATGCTGCTTCTGATCGCCGTCTGGGTGTTTTTCATGCGGCAGATGCAGGGAGGTGGCAAGGGGGGCGCGCTCTCCTTCGGCAAGAGCCGGGCCAAGCTGCTGACCGAGCACAGCAAGAAGGTCACGTTTGACGATGTGGCTGGCTGCGACGAGGCCAAGCAGGAGGTGACCGAGGTCATTGAGTTTCTGCGCGATCCGACCAAGTTCACGCGTCTGGGCGGCAGGATTCCCAAGGGTTTGCTGTTGGTCGGGCCTCCAGGAACGGGCAAGACGCTGTTGGCTCGCGCCATTGCCGGGGAGGCGGATGTTCCGTTCTTCTCCATTTCCGGATCGGATTTCGTGGAGATGTTTGTGGGAGTTGGGGCCTCCCGCGTGCGGGACATGTTCGAGCAGGCCAAGAAGAACGCCCCGTGCATCGTGTTCATCGACGAGATCGATGCCATGGGGCGCCACCGCGGCGCGGGCATTGGCGGCGGCAACGATGAACGCGAGCAGACATTGAACCAGATGCTTGTTGAAATGGACGGATTCGAGGCCAATGAGGGCGTCATCATCGTGGCTGCGACGAACCGGCCCGATGTGCTCGATCCGGCCCTGTTGCGTCCCGGCCGTTTTGACCGGCAGGTCGTCGTGCCGCGCCCGGACCTTCTCGGACGTGAGCAGATCCTGAAGGTCCACATGAAGCGGGTTCCGCTTGCCTCCGATGTGGATCCAAAGGAGCTGGCACGGGGGACGCCCGGGTTTTCAGGCGCGGATCTGGCGAATCTGGTGAACGAGGCGGCGCTCAATGCGGCCCGGTTCGACCGAGACAAGGTGACCAGGGCCGACTTCGAGATGGCGAAGGACAAGGTGCTCATGGGCACCGAGCGCCGGTCGATGCTGATCTCGGAGGAACAGAAAAGGACCACGGCCTATCACGAGGCCGGGCATGCCCTGGTGGCCAAGCATCTCAAGCATGCTGATCCTGTGCACAAGGTGAGCATCATCCCCCGCGGGCAGGCCCTGGGCGTGACCATGCAGCTGCCGGAAGAGGACAAGTTCAATCATGACCGCGAATATCTCATGGATCAGATCGCCATCATGATGGGCGGCCGTCTGGGCGAGGAGCTTGTGCTGCATCAGAAGACGACTGGCGCCTCCAACGATTTCGAGCGCGCGACGCAAATGGCCCGCAACATGGTGACCCAGTGGGGCATGAGTGATCGGCTCGGGCCCATGGTCTATGGCGAACGGGAACACGAGCCGTTCCTCGGGCGGGAGATCACGCGGCAGGCGAACATTTCCGAGGAAACGGCGCGCGCCATCGATGCCGAGGTGCGCGAGCTGATCGAGTTCAATTATGCGCGCGCCAAGAAGATTCTTCAGGATCATCTTGACCAGTTGCATGCCCTGGCGGAGGCCCTGATCAAGTATGAAACCCTGGAGGCCAAGGAAATCGATATGGTGCTCGCCGGTCAGGAGCCCGTACGCGAGCCGATGGCCGATGGGGCGTCAGATACGGAGCAGGTCGAGGATGAGACTGAGCTGGATGTTGCAGGTCTTGACGAGGAGCCCGGGGATGCGCAGGGCAGCGTCAAGGGACATCCCCTCGAATGAGCGACTGGTTCCGCAAGCAGGGCCAGGCTGCATGGATCATGGGCGTGCTCAATTGCACGCCCGATTCGTTTTCGGATGGCGGACTGCATGCGGGTTTGGAGCGGGCGGTCGAACACGGCATGGCCATGTGGAGGGATGGCGCGGACTGGATCGACGTCGGCGGTGAGTCCACCAGGCCGGGCGCGGCATCCGTGACGCTCGAGGAAGAACTGGAAAGGGTGCTCGGCGTTGTTCGATGTCTTTGCGAGCGCGGATGCAGGGTTTCCATCGATACGATGAAGGCTGAGGTCATGGATCAGGCCGTGAGGGCAGGCGCGGGGATGATCAATGATGTGTCTGCGCTGCGCTTTGATCCGGCCAGCCTGGATGTGGCAGCCGGATGTCAGGCGCTGATCTGTCTGATGCACATGCAGGGCACGCCAAAGACCATGCAGCAGTCGCCCCGGTACGAGGATCCCGTCGATGAGGTGTGCCACTTTCTCGAGGAGCGGCTGGACGCTTGTGTCAAGGCGGGCATCGGGGAGGAGCGCATCCTTGTCGATCCCGGCATCGGCTTTGGCAAGGGCATCGAGCACAATCTCGCGCTTGTGTCCGGGGTTGATGTGATCAGGGGCCGGCTCGGGCGTCCGGTGCTGCTTGGCGTTTCGAGAAAGTCCTTTCTTGGGCAGCTTACGGGCTCGCCGGTTGAGGACCGCGAGCTGGAAACCGCCGTGGCTGGCGGGATCGGTGTCTTTATGGGCGCCGATGGCCTGCGCGTGCATGATGTGAAGCTGCAGCGCAGGGCCAGCATCCTGGCTGCGGCCCTGGCCGATGGGCGCATGACCTGACCAGGCATTCCATCTGGACTTTGCCCTTTGCACGCCTAGTCTGAGCTGACATGGGGAACTGGTCGTTCGGGCTTCTCGATGCCCTTGATATCCTGGTCGTTGCCACCGTTGTCTATTTTGCATTGAGGATGATTCGCGGCACCCGCGCCGTGCAGATGCTGATGGGACTGGGTGTCGTCGTCGTGGCTTATTTTGCTGCACGGCACTTTGGTCTGTTCACGGTCGAATGGCTTTTTGGCCAGTTCTTCTCGGCCTTCATCATCATCCTGGTCGTGCTGTTTCAGAATGAAATCCGTCGGGCGCTCGTTCGCGTGGCGTTCAATCCCCTGGTCGCCAGTGAGGAGGCAGCCAAGGCCATGGCCCACCGGCTCATGGCGTCCGCAGTCGCGCTGACGGAACGGGGTTGGGGGGGGCTGATCGTCGTGGAACGGGAGACCGGCCTGCGCCACCTGTATGACTCAGGCCTGGAGCTGGATGCCCCGCTGAGCGCCGATATTGTGTTGTCGCTGTTCTGCCCGCAGGCGCCGATGCACGATGGTGCCATCATCGTGCGGCAGAGCGAGGATGGCGGGAGGATCCGTGCGGCCAGGGTGATTCTGCCGCTGGCCCAGGCCAAGGATCTTGCCGGTGCCTACGGAACACGTCATCGGGCTGCAGTCGGCCTGACGGAGGAGAGTGATGCGCTGGTCATCGTGGTTTCCGAGGAGCGGGGAGACATTCACCTGGTTCAGGAAGGGAAGATGGGCCCCGCATTGACCGGAACCGAGCTTTATGACCGCCTGATGCGGTGTTTTCAGCCGGACATCGACCATCACACGATGATCGTGAAGATGAAACGCGGGGAAAACGGCAAATGATGCGCTCCATCTTGAACCGGCTGGCCTCTTTCAGGCTCCAACTGCTTTCCCTGATGGTGGCGATCGGGCTTTGGATGTATGTGCATGGCCAGGGGCAGGGCTATCTGACCCTGGAGGTTCCCCTGCAGGTGAGGGGCTTGTCTGCCGATCTGGTCTTGGTGAATGACCTGCCCGACCGCGTCAAGATCACCATCAGCGGCTGGCAGCGGCGACTGCGCGAGTTTCAGAGTCGGTCTTTCTTCATCCCCATCGATGCCTCCGACATCTCCTCGCCCGGCGTCATTCACCGGACCATTCAGGTCTCCTCGATTCCATTGCCATCCGGCCTGAGAATCGAAAAGATTCGACCCGACCGACTGGAGCTGCAGGTCGATCGGAAGATTCACCGCAAGGTGCGTATCCACCCGATCTTTGAGTTGCCCGCCGGGTGGCGGGCAAGGGGCGTCCGCGTTGAACCGGCCAGGATCGAACTGACCGGACCGGAGGTCTGGTTGGGGGCCATGCCCGAGGTGAAGACCAATCCGATCAGGCTGAGAAGGCTCGGCCGCTTCAAGGTTCAGGTGGCCGTGGCCAGTCCGTCGGGCAAGGGCATCCAGCTGCTCAATCCGGACCAGCAGGTAATCGTGACTGGCGAATTGGTTCAGGATCAGGGCCGGCAGAACGAGAAAAGGGAGGGATAGAATCCATGCGAAAGTATTTTGGCACGGATGGTGTGCGGGGACGGGTGAACCAGCCCCCGATGACGGCCGAGTTCGCCCTGGCGTTGGGCCGGGCCGCAGGATATGTGCTGACCAGCCACCTTTCCCACACGCCTCATGTCCTGATCGGCAAGGACACACGGCTTTCGGGGTACATGATCGAGTCGGCGCTGTGCGCGGGCCTGACTTCCCAGGGCATGAACGTGCTTCTCGTCGGCCCGATTCCCACGCCGGCTGTTGCCTATCTGACCCGGAGCCTGCGTGCTGATGCGGGCGTCATGCTTTCCGCCTCGCACAACCCGGCGGGCGACAATGGCATCAAGTTCTTTTCGGCTGACGGATTCAAGTTGCCGGATGAGATCGAGATGGAGATCGAGCGGCGGCTTGAAGATCCGCCGCCGCTTGCCGATCCGAGGGAGATCGGTCGAGCCAGGAGGGTGGAGGATGCCAGGGGGCGCTATATCGAATTTCTGAAGGCGTCGTTGCCGCGGGGTGTTCGCTTTGATGGCATGAAGGTCGTTGTTGACTGCGCCAATGGAGCGGCATATGGCGTTGCCCCGCAATTGTTCTCCGAACTCGGCTGCAAGGTCACGGCCATTTTTGATCACCCTGATGGATTGAACATCAATGCCGGCTGTGGCTCGACCGCTCCCGAGGCCATGTGCGAGATCGTTCGCGAAACGGGTTCCGACATCGGCTTTGCCCTGGATGGCGATGCCGATCGTCTGATTGCCTGCGACGCACATGGAAACATGATTGATGGCGACCGGATGATTGCGATTCTGGCCGAGCATGCCCTGAGCGAGGGCAAGCTTCAGGGTGGTGCCGTGGTCGCGACGACGATGAGCAACATGGGGCTGGAACGCCACCTTGACCGCATGGGCCTGGCCCTGCTGAGGGCGGATGTGGGCGACCGCTACGTGCTCGAGCTGATGCGTCAGCGGGGGTGCAACATCGGGGGCGAGCAGTCCGGACACATGATTCTCCTCGATTACAACACGACGGGGGACGGATTGCTCACGGCTCTGCAATTGATGTGCGCGATGCGCGATCGGGACAAGCCCCTGGACCGGCTGGCAGCCGACATGGAGGTTTTCCCGCAGCGTCTATGGAATCTCGAGCTGGACAGGCGTTGGGATGTCTTGTCCGATCCCGATGTGCGCCAAGCCGTGAAGCATGCCGAGAACAGCCTGAAGGGGAATGGCCGGGTCAATGTGCGCATGAGCGGCACCGAGCCCAAGCTGCGCATCATGGTGGAGGCCGAGGATGAGGCATTGCTGCAAGCGGTGGGCGAGCAACTCGTGGGCGATCTTGCCGCCATCCTGCAGTCGAAGGGCGATGCAAGCGGCTCGCGCGCTTGTTGCGCTTGACCCCATGGTCATGTCTCCCTACGATTCGCCGGCCTTCATGGCCAGGTTCGCTTTTTCGATAGATGGCGCGTAGCTCAGTGGGAGAGCACCACCTTGACACGGTGGGGGTCGGCGGTTCAATCCCGCCCGCGCCAACCATTTCCCATGGAGCAGGAGTGCGGCAGACGTGATTTCAGTCCGGTTACCCGATGGTTCCAGCCGCATGCTCCCTGATGATGCCACGGCCAAGGATCTGGCCGAGGAGATCGGCCCGGGACTGGCCAGGTCAGCCCTGGCCGCCCGGATCAACGGTCAGCTCTGCGACCTTTCCCATCCCCTTCATGACGGAGACGACGTCGCCCTGATCACCGATCGTTCGGAGGAGGCGCTGGAAATCATCCGTCATTCGACGGCTCACCTGCTCGCCATGGCCGTGAAGGAGCTGTTTCCCGAGGCCCAGGTCACCATCGGTCCAGTTATCGAGGATGGGTTCTATTACGATTTTGCCTATGAGCGGCCCTTTACCCCCGAGGATCTGGAGAGGATCGAGGCCAAGATGCGCGAGATCGCGAAGCGCAAGCTGCCTATCGTTCGCGAGGAATGGGATCGCACGGAGGCCATGAGACTTTTTGATGAGCTTGGGGAGGGTTACAAGGTCAAGCTCATCGCGCGCATCCCGGAAGGAGAGGTGGTCAGTCTCTACCGCCAGGGTGACTGGCTCGATCTGTGCCGGGGTCCGCATGTGCCCGATACAGGCAGGCTCAAGCATTTCAAGCTCATGAAGGTTGCGGGCGCCTATTGGGAAGGCAAGGCGGAAAACGAGCAGTTGCAGCGGATCTATGGTACCGCCTGGGCCAGCAAGAAGGATCTGCAGGCCTATCTGAAGCGGCTGGAAGAGGCCGAAAAGCGTGACCATCGCCGGCTGGCCAAGGTCATGGACCTGTTTCACCTGCAGGAAGAGGCGCCGGGCATGGTTTTCTGGCACCCCAAGGGCTGGCAGCTTTGGCAGACCATTGAGCAGGAAATCCG
>WFOK01000064.1 GCA_015488115.1 Mariprofundaceae bacterium | reverse complement strand
GTTGCCGGCGATGCGCCGCGGCGAGTTCTATTATCCCTCGCGCATCGCCGTTGGGCCGAATGACCGCATCTACGTCTCC
Organism: Mariprofundaceae bacterium; assembly: GCA_015488115.1. GTDB lineage: Bacteria > Pseudomonadota > Zetaproteobacteria > Mariprofundales > Mariprofundaceae > J005. The sequence goes on along the minus strand of WFOK01000064.1, from coordinate 7,710 downwards.
GATGCCTACAACAACCGCGTGCAGGTGTTCGATGCGGACGGGCGCTGGCTGCGAACCATCGGCGGTCTGGGTCTGTGGGGCGGGCGTTTTCGTGTCGCCGCGGGATTGGCCGTGGCCCGTGACGGGTCATTGTTCGTGAGCGATTTCTACAACAACCGCATCCAGCTTTTTGACGGAGAAGGCCACTTTCTTGATGCGTGGGGCGGAAAAGGAGGCAGCCCTGGCCAGTTTTTCGGTCCCACAGGTGTAGCCATAGATTCAAGGGGTCATGTTTTTGTCGCAGACTGGGGAAATCACCGGGTCCAGCGGTTTTATCCTTAGACTTGTTTATATGTCCAGACGCCTGAATTGCGTCTCGGTGATTATGTGACTCATGGCACCTGGGTTTCCGGTGTCAACGCCGACGAATTTCGTCTGGTGATCACCGAAATAATTTGTCCACTGATCGCCGAAATGGGGCCACTCATGCGTTGTTTTTCTCGGCCGTTGGTTCTGGTTGAGAAAGAGCTGATTTGGCAAATGGGGGGCTGGTTTCAATGCCATCACAAGCTGGTATTGTGCAATGACCTGCTGACTTGAGTGCAATCTGCACCGCATGGACGATCAAAGGCCGTCCGAAAAATTCGTTCGCCCTCCTGCTTGAGGTTGCCGCGAAAATCCCGCTGAACGCTGGGTCACAATTGTGACCAAAACGCCGGATGTCCGGGAAACTTTTCGGGCCTATGTAACATACTGATTTTCAAGAGGAAAATGGTGCGCGGTACAGGATTCGAACCTGTGACCTCAAGCTTCGGAGGCTTGCGCTCTATCCAACTGAGCTAACCGCGCAGATCGATGCCGATGGACTTCATGCCGCGGGCGCAGCCCGTCCGCAGCGTCGCGCAAGCTACCATTGCGCGTCCGAAAATCCAGACGGCTTTTGCCGCGCCGTTGCGCCGGCATGACAACAGGCGCATGACTGGAGTATAGTCCATTGCTTCGCCGCGGGCATGCATGATCTTGCACAGGAGGAGTGAACATGCGCATTCTGCATACGATGATCCGGGTGGGGGACCTGGAGCGGTCGATCGCCTTTTACACCGAGGCGCTCGGCATGCGCCTGCTGCGCCGCAAGGACTATCCCGGCGGTCGCTTTACCCTGGCCTTTGTCGGCTATGGCGACGAATCGTCATCGGCGGTCATCGAGCTGACGCACAATTGGGACATCGACCGCTATGAATTGGGTACGGGTTTCGGCCATATCGCCATCGGCGTCGAGGACATCCACGCCTCCTGCAAAGGGATTCGGGCGGCCGGGGGCGAAATCACACGCGAGCCGGGCCCGATGAAGCACGGCTCCACGGTCATTGCGTTTGCCCGCGATCCGGACGGATACGCAATCGAGCTCATCGAGCTGGGTTCCGGCGCGGACTGAGCCGGAGGAACGGCATGGCATCATGGCAGAACCCCGATGATGATCAGATTCGGCAACTGCTGCGCGAAAGCCGGACCATTGCCGTCGTCGGCTGCTCTCCGGACCCGCAGCGCAGCAGCCACCAGATCGCACGCTTTCTGATCGAGCACGGGTACGATGTCGTACCCGTTCATCCACGGGCCGGGACGATTCTTGACCGGCGCGCCTATGCCCGGCTCGAGGATATTCCGAAGCCCGTGGACATCGTCGACGTGTTCCGCCGTCCGGATGCGACACCGCCGATAGCCCAGTCGGCCGTGGCGATCGGCGCCCGGGCGCTCTGGCTGCAGCAGGGCATCGTGAATGAAGAGGCCTGGCGCATTGCGACCGAAGGCGGCCTGCTCTGCGTCATGGACCGCTGTATTGCGGTCATGTACAGCCTGCTGATGCGCTGACGGTTGTCATCATGTTGTCATCGTCGGTTGTAAAGCTGTGCCTGTCCGAAATGGATGGGGGAAACGATCATGAACGATGTCGATCAACTGGAATCGGAGCGCAAGGCCCTGTTGCGCTGGATCAGCGAGCGCAACCGACATGTACCGCTCTCCGAGCTTGCCTTCATGCTCGGGCTTCCCGAGGGAGGCGAAGATGAGGGGTGCGATCCGGATCCGTTCAGCAGCTATTGAGCGCTTCGATGCATTGCCGCAGCCGTTCGATGCGGCGCCGGTTGGCGCCGAGGTCCGAATGTCCCACCCGTGAGGCCGAACGCACCTGAATCCGTCCGTGTTCGTCCAGGCGGGCCTCGAGATCATCGACAAAGCCGAACAGCGCCGAGCGGAAGCTTGCATGAAGATAGCGGCCGTCGTCCTGATGGATGACGCCGCCCATTTGCCGGATGGCCTCCCTGAGCTCCGGCCAGTCGGCCTGCAGCGGCTCGATGCGCTGATGCGCTGGCGTGTCCTGCTCGCTGCAGATGCAATTGGGCTTTGGCGGACATGGCCGAAGATGTCCGTCAGCCATGCCGACCGCCGGCTGCATCTGACGGGATTGCTGGGCCAGAAAGGCCAGCGCGGCCATGACCAGCAGGGTCAACGCAATCGATGCCAGCGCGGCCAGCTTCATGCTCCCGGGCTCACCGGGCGTCGAGCTCGTCCCAATCGTCCAGAATGGCGCGGTATTCCGGCCTGCGGCGCAGCCAGAGCCGTGTGATGGCCAGCGAGATCGGTTTCAGATAGATCAGGATCAGGACCATGATCACGGCCGAGATGCCCTGTGCCCAGAGCAGGTCGGTCAGGCCCTTGTCCACGAGCATGGCATAGGTGAAGAAATAAACGGACAGGGTCAGGGCAATGATGACGCCAATGACCACGGCGATGTTTTCCTGGATCTTGCGCACCCTTTCGATCTTCCGCTGTCGCGCCTCGTCCTTCATGGGCGTTGTCTCCTTGCCTGCCGGGATGAGTCTCGGAGCGTGAATGATAACCCGCTCCCGGCATGCGGTCACCGTACAGATGCGGATCTGCTAGGATCATGGCATGGATGTGCGCATCGGCTGTTCGGGCTATTTCTACCGTCATTGGCGGGGTCGCTTCTACCCGGCCGATCTGCCCATGTCGCAATGGTTTGCGTTTTATGCACAGCACTTCCGGACCCTTGAACTCAATGCGAGCTTCTATCGCTTTCCGCGTCCCGAGAACGTGCGCCGCTGGATGCGCCAGGCGCCGGAGGGATTCGCTTATGCCATCAAGGCGCCCCGCATGATCACGCACCGTCAGCGACTGGAGGGCAGCGACGCGCACCTGGCCGAGCTGGTCAGGGTGCTTGCCCCCATGGGCGCGGGCCTCGAGGCGGTGCTGTTTCAGATGCCTCCGTCCTTTCATTGCTCGCCGGAACATGTCTCCCGCGTGCTTGCCGCCTTGGGCTCCGTGCCGCATGCTGTTGTCGAATTCCGCCATCCGTCCTGGTGGCGGCAGCAGGTGATCGATGACATCGTCGATGCCGGCCTCGTGTTCTGCTCGGTTCATGCGCCTGGGCTGCCCGATGATCTGGTGACCTGCCAGGGGCGCATCTATCTGCGCATGCACGGCGTGCCGTGGTATCGTCAGGACTACGATGAGCGCGAACTCAAGCGCTGGGCGGAGCGTATCAGACGATCCGGCGCATCATGGGTGCGCGCATATTTCAACAATGACACCGATGCAGCCGCTCCCCGCAATGCCGAGTCGCTGGCGGGGATGCTGTCATCATGAAAGGGAGGCAATCATGATTCTGAGCACCACCCCCAGCCTGGAAGGCCGGAGCATCCGGGAATACAAGGGCATCGTGGTCGGCGAGGCGATTCTGGGCGCCAACATCTTCCGCGATCTGCTCGCGGGCATACGCGATATCGTCGGCGGGCGTTCCGGCGCCTATGAGAAGGAACTGGCCAAGGCCAGGGAGATTGCGCTGGCCGAGCTTGAGCAGCGGGCCGCGGCGCTTGGCGCCGATGCGGTGGTGGGCATCGATATCGACTATGAGGTCGTGGGCAAGGAGGGCGGCATGCTGATGGTCAGCGTCTCGGGTACGGCCGTGGTGCTCGGTTAGCGAAACACCCAGCGCAGACCCTCGAGAATCATGTCCACGGCCAGAATCGACAACAGCATGCCGGTCAGCTTTTCCAGCGCGGTCAGCCCGCGTGGACCGAGCCGGGCCGCCAATGGTCGGCCGGCCGCAAAGATGAGCCAGGCGATCGCGATGACGATGAAGACGGCTGTCAGCAGTTCCATGCGGGCGATGTCCGTGCGGCTGGCGAAGAACAGCACGGTCGCAATCGCCGACGGTCCCGCGATCGACGGCATCGCGATCGGCACCGCGATGGGATCGGCGGCCGTAGCTTCGTCATCACTGAACAGCTCGGCCGCCGAGCCGAAGATCATTTTCAGTGCGATCAGGAACAGCACGATGCCGCCGGCCACATGCAATGAGGCCTGTTCGATGCCGAACCACAACAGCAGCCTCTGTCCGAGCAGCGCGAAGGCGCCGAGGATGACGCCCGCGATGAGCATTTCGCGGCTGATCGCCCACAGATAACGGCGGCCCGACAGGCGGCCGAGCACCGCAAGCACGAACGGCAGGTTGCCGAACGGATCGATGACCAGCAGCAGCGGCACGGCGATGGTCAGCAGTTCCATGTCATGGATATAGGGGCCGAGGCTTCCGGACAAAAGTCCCTTATTTTCCGTTCAGCAAATGACCAAGGCCGACCTGCAGCCAGGAGGCGGCCTCCTTCCATGCGACCTGCCTGGCGCCAATGCCCGCCACGGCCATGACAAACAGGAGCAGCAAGGCAAAGACGATGCGGTTGCGTACAAGCGCATAGCGGTCGGACAGCCAGATGAAGAGCACGACCGATCCGAGAGCCAACACGAAGAAGCCCAGCGCCCCGATCCAAGCCCATTTCGAACGCTGCCGTGCCTGGGCCAGAAGATTGTCATGCCTTTGGTTGCTGATATGGATTTCACGCGCAAACCACTTGGAGAATGCGTCATGCAACTCGTTGTGCACACGCAGATGCATGGTTCGCGCCCGCTCCAGCGCTTTTGCGCGGGCCTTCTGTTCTTCTGCCGCCGTGCGCAGGTCGCCTCTGAACAGGGCCTGGTCTGAAAGGGTTCGGTGCAACAGGGCCGACGTGAAATCGATGAAATTGAGCTTGAGCCTTCCTTCCTCCATGATCGCCAGATCGTCGTCCGTGACGGTCCTGCCCGGATATTGCCGCTGGGCCTGGTCAAGAGCCTGCTGCGCCTGCCTCAGCAATGCGATGGCGCGCTCGAAATTGGCCGTTTCCGATTCGTAATCGCCTTCCACAAGCAGTTTCATGCCGGCAGTACGCTGGGCCTCGGAGTTTTCCATGGCGACCATATCGTGTTGCAAACGGACCGCATCCGCTGGTGCATTCTCTGGAAAATGGATCTTTTGCAGCAGCCGGGCTGCCCGTTCATGGGCAAGTTGCGCCTTCTCGATCAGCGTCGGGGCATTGATATAGTCACCATCCAGGAAGTAGGCGGACAGTCCCATGGACTCCCACAGATATGCTTCCTTGACCTGCTGCCGTGCATAACTGTACAGGCGCTGTTTTTCGTCCAGGACGGGTCTCGCCCCGTCCAGCAGGGTCCGCCATTTGCGCAGTACCTCCTGCGCTTGACGGTACTGGCGTTGAGAGATGAGTTCGGAAACCGTGGTGGAAAACTTGGCGAATTGATCCAGGAACTGATTGCGCTGCAGCTGGATGCTGGGATCTGATGGCATCACCGGGTCTGCGGCGGTTGCGACCGCATCTGCAGATGCGGCAAGAAAAGCGAGCGATGCCGCAAGCATCGCACCGAGCAGGAAGCGTTTGTTCATTCCAATGCCCTCAGGTTCCTGACGAATTAATAGCACATCCGAGAGGCCCTTGCATTCGTGCCGGCCTGAACCCTGTCCGCATTTTGGTCCATGCCCCTTGATTGCACTGGGAATAAGCGAGAAAGCAGTCCATCCAGATCGGACGACGACGGGCGAGGCCGAATGCAGGAATGACACTCGGCTCAACCCATGTGGGTGTTGACATGATGGGGGCTCCGGATGGCGCCCCCTTTGGTCAGATGTGGATGGCTCGGCCCTCGGAGTCCAGCACCGACTCGTGGATCATCTCCGACAGCGTCGGGTGCGGGAACATGTGATGGATCAGCTCGGCCTCGGTCGTCTCCAGCGTGCGCGCCAGTTGCAGCGCGACGATGAGCTCGGTGGCCTCGGCGCCCACGATGTGCGCGCCCAGAAGCTCGCCGGTCTCGGCATGGAAGATCGTCTTGACCAGGCCCTCGGTTTCGCCCAGGCCCATGGCCTTGCCGTTCGGCGCATAGGCGAAGCGGCCGACCTTGATCGGGATGCCTTCGTCCTTGCACTGACGCTCGGTCTTGCCGCAGGAGCCGACCTGCGGCTGGCAGTAGGTGCAGCCGGGCACGTTGCCGTAGTCGACCTTGTGCGGATTCAGGCCGGCAATGGCCTCAACGCAGACGATGCCCTCATGAGAGGCCACATGAGCAAGCTGAGGCGGTCCGATGACGTCGCCGATCGCATAGATGCCGGGGTGATCGGTGCGGTACCAGTCGTCCACCTCGATCGTGTTGCGCTCGATCTTCATGCGCGTGTGTTCGGCGCCGATGTTCTCGGTGTTGCCGATGACGCCGACGGCAACCAGCACCTGCTCGCCCTCGATCGTTTCAGTCTTGCCCTTGCGCTCGTATTCGACAAGGCCGCGTCCGTCCACGTTCCTCGCCGATTTGACCATCGCGCCGGTGATGATGTCGATGCCCTGCTTCTTGAAGCTCTTGGCGACGGTCTTCGCGATTTCCTCATCCTCCAGTGGCAGGATCTGCTCGGCCGCCTCGATGACCGTAACCTTGGCGCCCATCGCATTGTAGAAATAGGCAAACTCCATGCCGATGGCGCCGGATCCGATCACGACCAGTTCCTTCGGCAGCCTTTCGGGGGCCAAGGCCTGCTTGTAGGTGATGACGACCTTTTCATCCACCTCCATGCCCGGGAATGTGCGCGCCCGCGCGCCGGTGGCCACGATCACGTGTTTTGCACTGATCTCGCGTGTTTCTCCGTCCTTTTCGACGATCAGTCGGTTGCCCTGTTCGAAACGCGCATGACCCTCGATATGCGTGACGCCGTTCTTCTTGAACAGAAAGCCGATGCCCTTGTTCAGCTTGGCCGAGATCTTGCGCGAGCGCTTGACCGCGGCGGCCAGGTCCGGCGTCGTTTCGCCGATGCCCAGGCCCAGTTCCCTGCCCTGATGGTTGATGATGTTCACGAGTTCGGCCGTGCGCAGCAGCGCCTTGGTCGGGATGCAGCCCCAGTTCAGGCAGATGCCGCCCAGATGCGTCGATTCGATGCAGGCGGTCTTCAGCCCGAGCTGCGCGGCGCGGATGGCCGCCACATAGCCGCCGGGCCCCGCACCAATGACGGCGACATCATACTCGCCATGCTCATTGAACACGCCGGCCGGCTTCAGCACCAGCTCTTCCTCTTCCCCGTTGCCGGCAGGCATGGAGGCCGCCGCCTCGGCAAGGCTGGCCGCGGCCTGCTCGGTCGTGGCCACGGGTGGCTTTTCGGCGGTTTCCTCCGGTGATCCGACGGATGCGCCTTCCGGCATGTAATCGTCGGGGACCTCCTCGCCTTCCTCGGCGATGACGGCGATGGGCTCGCCGACCTGCACGACGGCGCCCTCGGGCTGCAGGATCTTGTGCAGCACGCCTTCGTCGACGACCTCCAGCTCCATCGTGGCCTTGTCGGTC